>NZ_JAVIYN010000015.1:0-69867 GCF_036665975.1 Jeotgalicoccus huakuii
GACTTATGTCCCAGCCCCAGTCAGATAAATTGTTTCATCAACCTTATTTGACGTAGAGCCCAAGTTAGACAGTCAGATAAATTGTTTCATCAACCTTATTTGACGTAGAGCCACATTAAGTTACTTGGCATTATTTGCGGCCTATAAACTTAATGTACGGTTCTATTTATAATTTATTTACTTTCATTTTTATGATGAACTTTAACAATCTCAACAATTAAATCTGTCATTTTATAAAGTTCTTCTAATGGCATACGCTCACTTGTTGTATGGATATATTCGTATCCAACTCCTAAAATAGCTGTCGTCACACCATTTCCGTGGAAGATATTACCGTCACTACCGCCACCAAGACTGATGACATTAGGCGTACGGCCAATGTTTTTAATCGCTTCTGAAGCAGTTGTTATAACTACATCGTCTTCTTTTGCATACAGAGACGGATACATCAATTCAACATCAACCTCAGCACTTCCACCAAGTTCTTTTGCAGTTTCTTCAAATGCAGTTTTAATCTTATCTGTCTCACTCTGTAACTTCTCATCAGACAATGAACGAACTTCTGCTAAAATTTCACAATGGTCACTGACAATATTTGTTGCTTGACCACCCGTAATTGTACCAATGTTTGAAGTTGTTTCTTCATCAATTCGACCTAGGTTCATCTTTGCAATTGCCTTTGCAGCAATGTTGATTGCACTAATACCCTTTTCAGGTTCAATTCCAGCATGTGCTTTTTTACCAAAGATTTGTGTTCTAACTTTTGTCTGTGATGGTGCGCGGTTAACCACTGTACCTACTTCACCGGTACCATCAACTGCATAACCAAATTTACTTTTTATGTTCTGGATATCTAAAGCCTTAGCACCAACTAAGCCAGTTTCTTCACCGACTGTAATGATGACTTCTACATCACCATGTGGAATGCCTTCTTCTTTTAGAACGCGAACAGCTTCTATAATAGATGAGACGCCAGCCTTATCATCTGAACCTAGTATTGTTGTACCATCACTGTAAACATAACCATCTTCAATATGTGGTTTAACACCATTACCTGGTGTTACTGTGTCCATGTGAACCATGAAAGCAACTGGTGGAATGTTACTGTCCCCTTTTAATGTATAAATCAGGTTACCAGCACCATAACCGGTTGTCTTTTGTGAGTCATCTTCAAAACCTTCAAGTCCAAGTTCGTTAAGAAGATTGATTAAATAATCTGCCACTTGTCTTTCTTGGCCAGATTCTGAATCGATTTGGACAATTTCTAAAAATTGCTCTGTAAGACGTTCTTTATTCATAAAATAATGCCTCCAAGTGTTGATATGTTGATTTACCTTCATGTATAGTTATTATAACAATAAATACCGAGGATGGTTGACTAATGCAAAATAAAAACGTTCAAAAATTCATCATATGGTTCATGATTATTCTGATTGTTGTTTCAGGACTAATGATGGGTATCTCATATTTAACTTCATTTTAAAATTGAGAAACACCAGTTTGTACACTAAGATACAAACTGGTGTTTTTTAAACTTCTTTACCGTGTTCTTCGAACCAAGCTTGAATTCCAGTCATCACACTCATAATTTCGTGACCTTCTATTTCATGTCTTTCAATCATATCGACAATTTTTCCATCTTTGAAAAAAGCGAATGATGGTGAAGAAGGTAAGTAATCTGGTGCTCTATCTCTCATTTGCTCCGTTGCTTCCTTATCTTGACCGGCAAAAACAGTTAACAATTGGTCTGGACGTTTGTCATAGTTTAAGGAATGTATTGCAGCTGGTCTTGCGATACCACCTGCACAACCACAAACAGAGTTCACCATAACTAAGGCAGTACCTTCTTTATTTAAAGCTTGATCAACATCTTCAGGTGTACGTAATTCTGTATAGCCAGATTCAGTCAATTCATTTCTAGCATTTTGAACAAGGTCTTGCATGTATAGGTTAAAATCTAAATCCATACTAAAACTCCTTTTTGACTCAAGACGAGTCTAATCATTACTTTTATTCTAGACCGCTAAAAGAAGTTTGTAAAGTTAATAAACTGATGACTGATCTGGGTCAATATTTTCAATTCGTTGTTTAACTGCTTGTAAGAAGTTGCCTGCCATGAGACCATCTAAAACTCTATGATCAATCGATAGACAGAGATTGACCATGTGTCTTGCTGCTAACATGTCATCAATGAAGACTGGTTTCTTTACTATGGATTCGACTTGTAAAATCGCAACCTGCGGTTGATTGATAATACCCATAGACTGTACAGAGCCAAAGGCACCAGTATTATTAACAGTAAATGTACCACCAGCCATGTCTTCACCCGTTAACTTTTTCGTTCTCGTCTTAGTTGCAAGTTCGTTGATAGACTTAGCGATGCCTTTTAATGAACGATCATCTGCATTTTTTATGACCGGTACAAAGAGCTGGTCTTCGTCTGCAACTGCAATAGATAAGTTGATATCTTTGTGAACTGTTATTGTGTCACCGTCCCAAGAACTGTTTAACAGCGGGAAATCTTTAAGGACTTCAGAAACAATCTTAACGAAATAAGAGAAATAAGTTAAATTAACGCCTTCAGTCTCTTTAAATTTTGCCTTGTGTTTATTACGTAACTTTACAAGATTTGTCGCATCAACTTCCATCATGAGCCAAGCATGTGGAATTTCAGTTTTTGATTGTACCATGCGTTTAGCAATTTCTTTACGAACACCTTTAACCTTAATTTTCTCACCAGCCGTTACGCCTGTTTCTTGTGTAGGTATATGAGGGGTCTCTTTTGGTGCTGAATCACTTTTATTTACTGTTTGCTGTTGGTTGTCAGAAGTAATGAATTTTTCTACATCTTTCTTAGTTATCCGTCCCTCAAAGCCTGTGCCTTCTATACTATTGGCATCCAAACCATGTTCACTCAACATTCTCATCACTACAGGTGATAGTCGTTTAGAAGAATTGTTATCTGAACTAGCTTTAACTGATTCTTTATTTTCTGAAGGTACATCATTTATCTCTGAATCATCAGTTTCTTCATCAACTTCTTCTTTAACTGCTGCATTGTCAGCTTCAATTTTATAGATTGGTGTACCTACTTCTACGGTCTCGCCTTCATTAACGAGGATCTCACTGATTACACCGTCGTAAACAGAAGGAACTTCTGCAGTTACCTTTGCCGTGTTAACTTCACATACTGCATCATATTCATTGACATGGTCCCCAACTTTTACCAACCAATTTTCAATTGTACCTTCTGTGACACTTTCCCCTAATTTAGGCATCGTAATTTCAATCATTATTTCACTCCCTAGTATTCACTTAGTGTGAGCATTTTATTGTATATTTTTTCTGGGTTCATCATAAAGAAGTCTTCCATAGGTGGCGCATATGGCATAGATGGTACATCAGGACCAGCTAATCGCGTAATTGGTGCGTCTAAATCATAGAGACAATTTTCACCAATGATGGCAGATACTTCACTCATCACGCTACCTTCTAGATTATCTTCTGTTACAAGTAGCACCTTGCCTGTCTTAGAAGCTGCTTTAATAATTGATTCCTTATCAAGTGGATACAATGTTCGTAAGTCTAATATCTCTGCTTCGTATCCATCTTTAGATAACTGTTCAGCAGCTTGTACAGCATAATTAACACATAAGCCATAAGTAATGACGGTAATATCTTCCCCGCTCCGGACCGTATTCGCTTGACCAATAGGTAAGATATACTCCCCTTCTGGTACCTCGCCTTTTAAGAGACGATAAGCTTTCTTGTGTTCAAAGTATAAGACTGGATCGTTATCTTTAATGGCTGCCATTAATAACCCTTTTGCATCAGCAGGATTCGATGGCACAACGACTTTAAGACCTGGAGTAGAAACAAAAATTGATTCGATGGACTGTGAATGATACAATGCGCCGTGAATTCCACCACCAAATGGTGCTCTGATGACAAGTGGCGCATTCCAGTCGTTATCTGAACGGTATCTAATTTTTGCAGCCTCGTTTAATATTTGATTGACTGCAGGTAAAATATATTCTGCAAACTGAATTTCAGCGACTGGTTTTTTGCCCACCATCGCTGCCCCAATGGCAGTTCCTGCAATATTACTTTCGGCAAGTGGCGTATCTAAAACTCTCATTTCACCAAATTTTTCTTGTAGGCCTTCCGTTACTTTAAAAACGCCACCTTTTTTACCGACATCTTCTCCAAGTACAAAAACATCATCGTCTTGTTCCATGGCAGTAAATAAAGCATCTTTTATTGCATCGAGATAAGACAATTTAGCCATTGTTTACCTCCTCATAAACGTGTTTAAGCGCATATTCTGGTTCTGCATATGGTGCAGCTTCAGCTCTTTTTGTTGCCTGATTGACAGTTTCTTTAATTTCCTTTTCTAATTCTTCTAACCAAGACTCATCGACGATAGATTCACTTAGTAAATATGTTTTAAACGATTCTATACAATCATTTTTCTTATCTTTCTTTAATTCTTCTGGATCTCTATATTTATCATCATCATCAGAAGAATGTGGGGTTAATCGAATGGATAAGGCTTCGATTAAGGAAGCACCATCGCCGTTAATAGCACGTTCACGGGCTTCTTTCATTACTTTATAAACCGCAATTGGATCGTTACCATCTACTTGTTCACCATGCATATCATAACCAATTGCACGGTCAGATAACTTTTCTGCCCCATATTGAAGGCTTGTCGGTACACTAATGGCATACTTATTGTTCTCAATTAGACATATAAATGGTAAATCGTGGACACCTGCAAAGTTTAAACCTTCATGAAAATCTCCTTGAGAAGTTGAACCTTCCCCTAAAGTGGTTAAGGCAACTGCTTTCTTACCATCCATTTTAAAAGCGTAACTTGCTCCTACAGCATGAAGCACCTGAGTAGTTACGGTAGAACCTTGAGTTAAAATATTACTTTCCTTTTTAGAAAAGTGTCCAGGCATCTGACGTCCACCACTTTGTACATCAGCACCTCTTGCGAAGGCAGATAACATGGTTTCTTCTGGAGTAATACCAAAGTGTGTCACTAAGGCTAAATCTCTATAGTAAGGGCTTAGAATGTCAACTTCCTTATCTAAAGCAAAGGCAGTACCAGCTTGGGTTGCCTCTTGACCTTGACAAGAAATAACAAAGGGTAGTTTACCTGCACGGTTTAACAACCACATACGTTCGTCTAGTCGTCTTGATAAGACCATTAATTTATACATTTCTTTTAAATCTGATTCAGTTAAATCTGTTTCATTATGTGATAACAATATGTCTCACCTTCCTATACATGGATTGCGACGTCTTCTGCATCGAGTCCGACTTCTTTTATGATTTCACCAACTGATGGATGCGCAAATGTGGCACTAGATAATTCTAGGGTTGATGCATTCATAAATGCTGCAATAGATATGCTGTTGATTAACTCAGTCGCATGTGCGCCAACAATTGTCGCCCCTAAAATATCGCCTGATGGTGACACATTTAGCTTTATAAACCCTTCTCCCCCATTATCGATCACAGCTTTTGCGATTGTTTGTAAAGGTAACTTATGGGTTTTAAAATCTATTCCATTCTCTTTTAAAACTTCAGTGGTCATACCAATTGATGCAATTTCTGGTGAGGTATAGACACATCTAGGGATTTTATTATAGTCCAAAGTCAGTGGTTTCTGATCTGCTATATGCTCAGCTGCGATAATTGCTTCTTCAATCGCAACGTGTGCAAGTTGAGGCGTATTTATAACATCTCCGATGGCATAAATATGAGATTCTTTAGTCTGATAGTACTCATTAACTTCAATCGTACCTTTATCAGTCACTTGAGCTTTCGTATTTTGAATGCCGAGTTGATCAGTATTAGGTTGTCTTCCAACGGCAACGATAATTTTATCATAGCTTTCTTTTTCACCATTCACCACTATTTCACCATGGTCATCTTTAATCTCTATATCGTCTTGATCTAGACTAAGACCAGTTAACACTCTGACACCTTTGTCTTTTAAGGATTTTTCAACTGCTTTTGAGGCATCTTTTTCTTCTTGAATTAAGAGTCGGTCAGCCGCTTCGATTAAAGTCACTTCACTACCGAACGATGATAGGATAGTCGCAAATTCAACACCAATGACGCCACCACCGATCAATGCAACTTTTTGTGGTATATTTTCAAGATGCATTAAGTCGTTACTAGATAAGACAACCTTGTGATCAAATGGAAGGAATGGTAATTCTATTGGCTTTGAACCACTTGCTATAATCACTTGGTCATTGACAAGGACTTCACTTTCCTTTGATTCATCTTCATAGGATACGCTGACTGCGCCGGCAAGCGGTGAAAAAAGTGAGGGTCCAAGAATAGTTGCAGTACCTTCAATTACATCCACCTTATTCTTATCAAGTAAGTATTTAATACCGTTTTGCATCTGGTTTACAACCTTGTCTTTCACGCTATTAATATTTTTAATGTCAAAAGATGGTGTGTGATTCTCTAAACCAAAACGTGATGCTGTTTTCATATTCTCTATCATTTCTCCGCTCTTTAAAAAGCTTTTTGTAGGAATACATCCTTGGTTCAAACAAGTACCACCGAGCTTACTTTTTTCAACAACAGCAACACTCTGTCCGAGTTGACTGAGCTTAATTGCTGCCACATAGCCAGCTGTTCCACCACCGATTACGACGGTATCGTAATTTTTAGTCATTATTGACCACCTGCTTTATAGTATTTTAGCTTGTTATTATCTTGAATTACGGAGTATGCACCGTAGGCTAATGCATCCATCTCCAATTCACCAGGGTAAACTGTCACTGGTCCAATGTAGGAAATATAATCTTTAATGCCATTGATAACATAGTCACTATAACTGACTCCACCAGTAAAGATGATTTGGTCAACCTGCCCTTTTAGAATGGCAGCTTTTCCGCCGATTTCTTTAGCAATCTGGTAAATCATTGCATCAAGTACTTCTTTACTATGCTTATCTCCATTTTCAATATTTTGAACGACAGTGCGTACATCTTCTATACCAAGATGAGAGATTAAGCCACCTGCTTTAGAAGCAGTATAAATGATTGCTTCGTCACTTAAATTATTATCGTTTTTATATTTTAATAGTGCGTTGACTGGGACTGAACCGACACGTGTTGGACTCATTGGTCCGTCACCATTCAATCCATTATTAACATCGATAACTTTGCCATACTTATGAGCACCAACAGTAATACCCCCGCCCATATGAACGACAATCAGTTTTAAGTCTCTGTAGTGTTTATCAATTGAAGCTGCATACTTTCTCGCAACTGCTTTTTGATTAAGTGCATGGAAAATTGATGTCCTTCTGACACCTTTTAAGCCTGTATATTTTGCTTCGTCACACAGTTCATCGACTACAACAGGATCAGTAATTACTGCTTTGATGCCGTATTGTTTTGTGAATTCATTGGCGAGAATTCCACTTAAATTAGATGCATGATCACCATATTTCTTAGAAATAAGGTCATCTAACATTTCTTCATTAATTAAATAAGTGCCGCCTTCAATTGGTCTTAATAGACCACCCCGAGCTGAGACGATATCGAGTTCTTCTGCAGTTACATTACACTCATGTAAAAATTCCATTACTGTGTCAAAACGAACTGACTTTTGTTCGTTGAGTGGCATTAAAATTAGAGCCTTGTCATGCGAGTAGGTCTTAACTTCTAGGCAAGATAAATCTCGGTAGAGCGCGACTTTTGTAGTCGTGCTCCCGAGATTAATTACTAATGTTAAAATAGACATTATTTTCTTCTACCACTTAGAATATTTTTATCTTTTTGAGTGAAGACACTTTTGACGTTTTGAATAGCTTCAATACGACTCTCAGCTAGATGATCAGCTGCGTGTTGAGGTGAAATATTTTGTTCTTTTGCTATCGTGAAAATTTTGTCGATTTGATTGTATACGTTGTTAACTTTAGATGTTGCTCGTTCTTTGTCATAGCCTTCTAGCTCGTCTGCAACATTGATTACCCCACCTGAGTTAACAACATAATCTGGCGCATACATAATTCCTGCATCCGTTAACATTTGTCCATGTTTCTCAATATCTAGTAACTGGTTATTTGCACTACCACATACAGCTTTTACCTTCAATTGAGGAATTGTATTATCATTTAAAATTCCACCAAGTGCACACGGGGCAAAAATATCAGCATCTACACTATATATTTCATCTAAACCAACTGCTTTAGCACCGAAGTTATCTACTGCACGTTGAACTGCTTTTTCATTAATATCTGTGACTATTAAATTTGCACCAGTTTCATGTAATAACTCACATAGGCTGTAAGCAACGTTACCAACGCCTTGAACAGAAATCGTTTTTCCTGAAAGATCATCACTACCAAATGCTTCTTTAGCAGTACGCTGCATTGCTCTGAATAAACCGAGTGCTGTAAATGGACTTGGGTTACCAGATGAGCCATATGCCTCAGAGATTCCGCATACATAATCAGTCTCTTGGAAAATATAGTCCATATCTTCTACTGTTGTACCGACGTCTTCAGCAGCAATATATCGACCACCAAGGTTTTCAATATAGCGGCCTAAAGAACGGAAGAAGGCTTCAGATTTATCTTTTGAAGCGTCTCTAATTACTACTGTTTTACCACCACCGAGGTTTAAGCCAGCTGCGGCATTCTTGTATGTCATACCTTTAGCAAGTCTTAAAACATCTGTGATTGCATCTTCTTCCTTATCGTAGTTCCAAAATCTAATACCTCCAAGGGCTGGACCGAGTGTTGTATCATGTATACAAATAATCGCTTTTAAGCCACTTTGTTTATCCTGACAAAATACAAGTTGTTCGTAATCTCCATGTTCCATTTCTGTAAATATCATCTTAAACATCCTCCTAAATTTAGTTGAGCATTTGTAGTGCAAGTTTGATTGAATTGTATTTTTCTAATTTAGTATCTGCGCGAGATGTGAGTACAAATGGCACTTTTAAACCAGTGATAATACCTGCACAACGTGCACCAGCTGATACTGTTAATGCTTTATATAAAACGTTGCCTGCATCAATATGAGGCATGATGAGAATATCCGCATCACCTGCAACTTCAGATTTATAGCCTTTAATTTCACTAGCAGTAGCTGACATTGCTAAGTCATATGACATCGGTCCATCGACAATAGCATTAGAAAATAAATCAGCTTTTACAATTGTATCATTTGTAACTGTAGAATGAATCTTCTCATTCACTTTTTCTACTGCAGAAATTAAGGCTACTTTTGGCTTATTGATATTGAGATTTTCAGCGACTTCTATTGTATTCTTTATAATATTAACTTTCTTATCATTATCAACATCGATGTTCATTGCTGCGTCACTGATGATAATAGGTTTATGATACGTGGGTATGTCGAATAAGGCAACATGCGATAATACTTTCTTATCTAATAAATCTAGTTCCTTATTGAGCACTGCCTTAAGGATCGTTCCAGTTGATATTAATCCTTTCATTAAGACACTGGCCCGACCACTGTGAATCGCTTTAGCAGCTTGTTCAGCCGCTTCGGTATCCCCTTTAACATCATGTATTTCTATGTCGTAAGACTGATAGTCAAAAGCCATTTCTTTAAATGAATTCACTAATAACGATTCATCATCATAGAGGTGCCATTTTATTTCATGTTTTTCGGCTGTTTCTCTGACTATTTCTAAGAGCCCTTTTGAGTTCGCTCGAACCAAAGCTATAGACTGAGAGGTGTTCCTGTTGTAATCTAACATGCTGTCAAAATTAATAATAATCCCTCCTACATTCATTATACAATATTTAATATAAAACGCTTGTATCATCAATTGTTTGTAAGCCCTTACATTAAGGATAACTTTAAAATATATAAAAGAAAAGTGTATTACGAATGTTTAATTATTAAGAATATTAGAACTAATAATTTCATAAATTCTTAAATTTTTAAGCCATTATTTAATGTATAATATAACTAGTATTTTAGATTAGGAGCATGTTAATGCAGAAAATTATCGCTTTATTAATACTTGTTATCCCATTTATAATTGCAGGGGTCGGAATCAAATTGATGCGAGACAGCATATTCGGTATCGTAATTGATCCCTTTACTTATACAGCCCTCCAATTTATAGTTGGTTTACTTATGACTATTGTTGGTGTTTGGTTCATTGGGGGTTACCTCCTTCATAGAGAAAGAAAAAATAAACGCGCACAAGAAAGATTTTTAAAAAAACGTAAAGAAAATGACGAGACAAATTAATAGTTTTTTATGGCCTCCAACGGTTACATACGAGTATGTTAATTGTAACTTTTGGGGGATTTTTATATTACAATTGTATTAAATTCTGTAAATTTTGATAATTTTGTGACTATACTCTTCTATAATTGCCTAATAAATTAATTGATGGAGGTTACTTTTAATGAAGTACAAGAGTCGTTTAATTATCCCAACCCTACTTTCTACGAGTTTACTTGCCTCAACGATGGTCGCTAGTGCAGATGAGATTGATCAAGAAGAGAAAACATACGAACAGAATTTAGAAACTCACTATGAAGAAGAAAACGGTAAAGTTGATAATTTAGCAGATGACGATGCGGATGAAAGTGACGAATCAGAAGAAGTTGTTGAAGAAGAAGATACAGAAGAATCTCTAGAATCTGACGAAGAAGCCGCTCCTGAAGATGAAGAAAGTGAAGTTGATGAAGATGTTGACGAATTAGAATCAACTGAGACAGCTGAAGAAGCACCTATTGAAGAAGATGTACAAAGTGAAGAAGAAACTGTTGAAAACACGGCGTCCACTTCTGAAAATGAAACAGCAGCTGTTCAAGAATCAGAAGTGACTACTGAGGCAGTAACTGAAGTACCTTCACAAGAAGAAAGTAATCTTGAGACTGAAGAAGAAACGGATACTACAGTAGAAAGTACTGAAACAACTGTTGAAGAAACTACAGAAGAAAACACAGATTCAACGACCGTAAGTGAGTCAGTAGAAGAACCAGCACAAGATGTTGAAGAAGTGACATCAGAAACCGAAGAGACTTCTGAAGCAGTAGCAGAAGCACCTTCACAAGAAGGAAGTAATATTGAAGCTGACGAAGAAACGGATACTATAGAAGTAGAAGAAAACGTAGAATCAGATGAATCTTCTGAGGAAGAGACTGTAGAAACTTCAAAGGAAGAAAGTAATCCAGAATCAGAAGAAGCTACTGATGCTACAGAAGTAGAAACTACTGATCAAACTGTTAAAGAACCTACAAAAGAAAACGCTGAGTCCAATACTGAAAGTGAGACAGAAGAAATCGTAGAAACAGAAGAGACAGTTGAAAAAGACACATCAACAACTGCCGAATCAGAAGAAGCTACATATAAATATGATTCTGAAACGCTTACGAATGAATTAGAAAATAAATCTGCTGAGGAACGTACAGCGTTTATAGAAGAAAATGCTGACAAAATTGAAGCTGATGAAGAAACACTTAAGGAACTGACACAAGCCGTTGAAGATGAACTTGGTGTAGAGATTGATGAGAATCTGGCCTTTAACACAATGAGTACAATGTCTATGTCTCAAGCGATTACGGATATTAATAGCTATATTGCAGAAAATAATTTTGAAGTAGCAGAAATTCAATACGATATTATTGATTATCTACCTCAATATGCATATGAATCTAACATTGGATGGGAGCCTGAAAATGGTAAAGTTGGTCAACCTTCAGGTGTGGTATTACATGATGTTGGTAATGATAACTCAACGATACATGGTGAGATTAGTTACATGTCCGAGAATTGGGAAAATGCCTTTGTACATGCCTTTGTAGATGCTGATAATATCATTCAAGTTGCAAATACAGATTACCTCGCTTATGGTGCGGGTCCTGTATCAAATGATATTCATTTACAAGTAGAACTTGTACGACACGATAACCAACATGACTTCGCAAGATCAATTAATAACTACGCAGACTATATTGCTAACCTACTTTACAAATACAAATTACCAGCTGAAAGAGCGGATAGTTCAGGAAATGGTACACTATGGTCTCACGTAGAAGTATCAAACATTTTAGGTGGAACAGCTTCACCTGACCCATATGAATATTTCCAATCACATGGCTATGCATATGAAGATGTGATTAGCTTAATCCAAGGTCGTTACAACAACCTCTATAATAAAGTCAATACGCCAAGCATTTACATGCCAACATTTGAAGGCGATACATCAAATCTTGCCGGAAGTATCACTAACCAAAATAGAGGAATTTATGAAAGTATCACCGATGTTAAAACTGCCGATGCGAGCAACTACTTAGGAAAAGATGTTCGAGTGGTTCGCTCTGAAATATACAACTATGAAGAATACTACCTACTTGAAAATGTTTCAGACGGTTCAACAATCGGTTGGATGTATGCAGGTGATGTTGCCACATCATCACTTCCTGAGGCACCAATTGAAGATGACGATGAAGGTACTGATAACTCAGGCGATGGCTCTACTCCAGAAGTACCAGTAGAGGATGACGATGAAGGTACTGACAACTCAGGTGATGGTTCTACTCCAGAAACACCTGTAGACGACGATGAAGGTACTGATAACTCTGGTGATGATTCTACTCCAGAAGCACCAATTGAAGATGACGATGAAGGTACTGATTACTCAGGAGATGACTCCACATCTGAAGTACCTGTTGATGATGACGATGAATCTGAATCTGCTGATGATTCGAACGAAGATTCATCTAAAGATGAGAATCGAAGAGATGATGTTTCCGAAGATAATACCTCTGAGGACAGTACTGAAGATCAACTAGAACAACCAACTAATGGAGATAATGAATCAGAGGATGAAACTGAAGAAGTTATAGGAAGAGATGAATCAACTGACATAGATGATGACAATGGAGAAACAACTGATGACGTTTCATCTTCATTAGAAGATCCAGAAACTGGTGTTAGAGTATATAGTGCGTCTGATGAGCTAGTTGGCAAGCAGTTAGAAGTAACTGTACTTAATCCTTCAAATGCCATTGATGCAACACATGATTTATATGATATTCATATTCTAAATAGTGATGGTTCATTATATAACTTGAACAACCCTGTGACAGTTTACCTACCTGCTAATGGATATGTATCAAATCTATATTATCTTGGAGATATTGGTGAAACACTCGAGGCCATTTCATACAGAACTGACGATGATTATGTTGTATTTGAAACTTCTAGCTTTAGTCAATATGCTGTGGTTTATGGTGAATCTAACAAGGAAAACACAATTATCCCACCAACATCTGAAAAACATGGTGGAGATTCATCTGATGGTACAAATACTCATTCTAAAGTCTATACAGAAAATGTAGGTCAAGTTGATCAGGCTGAAGCGTCTATATCTACAAATGAAGTAAAAGGAAATACGCAGAAAGATAGTAATCAAGAGGCAGAAACTACAGATGAACAGGATGAGGAAGTAGCAGTGTTACCAAATACTGGTGTTAAAGAACAAGGTACAACTGTATTTGCAGCATTACTTGCAGCACTAGGCCTAGGCTTCTTAGTTAGAAGAAGAAAATCAGGTGAAGAGAAACAATAGCAAATAAAAGGTAATTCTTTGGGACTACCGCTTAACCAATTAACAAGGGTGGAAATCTAATTTGTAGATTTCCACCCTCTTCTATTTATAAAATAATTTACTCTTTTCCAGTTCTCAGCAATTCTTCAGCATTCAAGCGTGCAGCATCTGTAATCTTAGAGCCACTAATCATACGTGCAATTTCTTCAACTTTCTCCTCTTCCATTAAATAAGATGCTGAAGATTGTGTTCTGTCATCGACATTGGATTTCTCTACGTGAAGTAGGAAATCTGCTGTTGCAGCGGCTTGTGGTAAGTGTGAAATAGCAAGTACTTGTCTTTGCTTACTCAGTAGCTTCATCTTTTCTACCATACGCGCAGCAACCTGACCACTTACTCCAGTATCTATTTCATCAAATATTATAAGTGAATCATGTTCGAAGTCAGAGAAAATTGTTTTAACCGCTAAACTTACACGGGAAACTTCCCCACCGGATGCAATTTTATTTAACGGTTTTAGTGGTTCACCTTTATTGACTGCAATCAAGAATTCAGCATCTGTGTATCCTAAAGGATTAAATTGTGATTCTTTTAAATTGATTTCAAACTGTACATCTGGCATTTCAAGTTCTGACAATTCATGTCTTAATTTACTCTCTAGAAAATGTTTTCGGTCCAATCGATATTGATGCAATCGTTCTGCTGATGCTTCCATCTTATCGTAAAGCACCTTTTCTTCTTTTTGAAGCCGATCAAATGATTGTGAGATATTCTCTAAGTCATCAATATCAGATTTTAATTGCGTTTGAAATTCTAACAAACCTTCAAATGTTTTTGTGTATTTTCTCTTTAACTGATTAATTTGATTTAATCTCGATTGGATTGCATTTAAACGGTCACTATCATAATCGAGAGATGACAAATCATTTGATACTTGTGAATTCAACTCAGTCAGTAAGTAATATGCATCAGTCAATGTATCTTTATAAGAAATGTATGATTCATCATAACGGGTAATCGTTTCTAACGACTGATTGATATCATAAAGCATGCCTTGTGGAGGATATTCACTGACAAGTAAGGACTTAATCTGATTTAATGCATCATTAATATTTTCATAGTTCGATAAAAACTCAAGTTCATTTTCTAGTTCTGTCTCTTCGTCTTCTTTTAATTCTAATGTTGATAGTTCATTATATTGATGCTTTAACAATTCAAGTTGTGTCAGCCTATTTCTATCTTTGTATTCTAACTCTTCCTTACGAGACTTTACAGATTGATAAGCTTGATAATCATGAGTATATGTTGTGAAAATATCTTCCTTGACTAAACCAATATATCGATCCAAGTAATCCAACTGCTCGGACTTATCCAACACTTCTCTATGTGTGGATTGTGAATGGATAGATAAAACGTGTTCCATTATGTTTTTAAGTTGATTTAAAGTAATCATCTTATTATTTATTTTAATCAAGCTTTTGCTATTTGTCATAATTTCTCTACGAACAATGTACAGCTCATCTTCTTCAATACTTGAGTCAGCTAGTAATTGATTTAATTTTTCATTACTAGGAAAATCAAATACACCCTCAATGACAGCACCGGATTTTCCATGTCTGATATCTTCTTGAGATGCACGTTTTCCCTCTAAGTATCCGATAGCTTCAATAATTTTTGATTTTCCGGCACCAGATTCCCCCGTCAATACTGTCATGCCTTTTGAAAAATCAACTTCTATATTTTCTAATACAGCAAAGTTCTGCACACTGAGTCTTAGTAGCACATTAAACACTCCAATTAAATGAGATTAAAAATTCGATCTTTAATTAATTGCTGTGATTCTTCATCTCTACAAATGAGTAAGCACGTGTCATCGCCACAAATCGTACCAACGACCTCTTCCCACTCTAGCTGATCGATAATCGCACCAATTGATTGTGCATTACCTGGTAAGGTTTTTAAGACAAGTAAGTTACCAGTAAAATCTAACTTTACAAAACTATCCATTAGATAGCGGCCGAGCTTTTCTAATGGATGATACTGTCTATCCTTAGGCATGCTGTATACATATTCTCCACCTGGAGATGGTACTTTGATTAACTGTAATTCCTTAATATCTCTTGAGACAGTGGCTTGTGTAACATTAAACTTGTGCTCATTTAACTTATCTACAAGCTCTTCTTGTGTTTCAATTTTGTTGTTAGTAATAATTTCCCTAATCTTTATTTGCCTGATTGACTTGTTCGACATTGAAAATCCCCCTTGGTTAAAATCATGTGTATATTTATACATCATATTATCATAAGTTCATATACTTGGAAAGCAAAAACAGAAGACATCAACTATTTACAATAGTAGTGATGTCCTCTGTTCTGACTTGTTTATTATTTATATCTTCATTGCTAAGGTAGCATAAATATTCTACATTACCTTTGGTACCTTTAATCGGTGATCGGTCAAGTGAATACGCATATAGACCAATCTTGTTTGCTTCTTCAATCACTCGATTTATAACATGTTCATGGGTCTCTAAATTCGTTATGATTCCATGCGCTTCTCTTTCTTCAAGATAACTCTCAAACTGAGGTTTAATTAAAGCGACTATATTATAATCATGTTTAAACAACACTTCAATATGTCTAAGAATTGGAACAATGGAAGTAAAGGAAACATCAATTGTAATCAATTCAGGTAAATGAGTGAAATCATTAATACTTGTGTCTTTAAAATTGGTTTGTTCCATGACCTTAACATGTTCATCTATTCTAAGACTATAATCCAGTTGATTTGTACCAACGTCTACAGCATAGATGTAGGAAGCTCCGTGCTTCAATCCACAATCCGTAAATCCACCAGTCGATGATCCAATGTCCAACATGACTTTATTATTTAAATCTATATTAAAATGGCGTATTGCATGTTGTAACTTTAAACCACCACGTGATACATACTCTTTAACATTCTTAAATCTAATATTTGCTTTAGCGGGATCTAACTTATCAGAAGCTTTATAGACTAATTCATTATTATTTAATACTTTTCCCGCCATGATCATACGCTGAATGTCTGTTAATGAACCGATATTAAAGTGTTCATAAATATACTCATCAGTTCGCATTTTTTTCATGGCTACCCTCAACGATACGACAACTTTTATTTACGACATTTTCAACACTAATCCCGATGTCATTTAGTAGTAAATCAACATCACCATGTTCAATATATTCGTTATCAATACCTAATCTTTGTATGATATTTCGATACTTATTATCTGTAAAGTATGAGGAAATCATAGAGCCTAAACCACCTGTTAACATTGCTTCTTCAATAACAAAGATTGGCATACTGCTTGCACCTAATTGATCTAAGCACTCAAAATCTAAAGGTTTAATAAATCTAGCATTAATAACTTTAGCATTGATACCAAGCTCTTTAAGAGTTGTCGCTGCTTCAGTGAGCATTTGTAAAGTTGGTCCAAAGGAAATTAAAGCAATATCATTTCCATCTTCTAACACTTCCCAGCTACCATATTCAATCGGCGCTCTTTTTTCACTCGTATCTAAACCAAGGACATTACCTCTAGGATACCTAATTGCCATAGGGCCCTTAGTATTAAATGATAAATCAATCATTGCTGCAGCTTCTATCTCATCTCTAGGCATCATTAATGTGATATTTGGTAAAGGTGCAATGAAGCTAATATCAAAGACACCCTGGTGTGTTTCACCATCTGCACCAACTAGACCACTGCGATCTATACCAATTAAAACGTCTAAGTTCTGACGGTCAACATCATGTAAAAGCTGGTCGTAACCGCGTTGTAAAAAGGTCGAATAAATCGCTAGATAAGGTTTTAATCCTGCCGCAGCTAAACCACCTGCCATAGTTAAAGCATGTTGTTCAGCGATACCAACGTCAAAGAAACGTTCTGGTAATTCATTTTGGAACTTAGTAAGTTTACTACCAACAGGCATAGCAGGCGTTAAAGCAACGATACGATCATCCTTTTTGGCATGCTCTAAGACAGAGTTGGACATAAAGCCACTCCATGACTCTGTCTCTTTTTTACCAAGTACTTCTCCAGTTTCCATCTTATAAGGGCCTAAGCCATGCCAAACACCTAATTTATCATGTTCAGCTGGATGATAGCCCTTGCCTTTTTTAGTAATCACGTGAATGATAACGGGACCATCATACTCTTTTGAAGTTTTAATTGCGGCACCTAAGTCTTCGAAACTATGACCATCGACTGGACCAATGTATTTAATGCCAAGTTCTTCAAAAAAGACACCATCAACAAACATGTATTTAGTACTATCTTTTACTCGGTCTGCTAAATCTCTTAAAGTCGTTCCTACTTGTGGTAATTTCTCTATAAAGCCTTCAGCACCGTGTTTTAATTTATTATACTGTGTATTCGTACGCATGCGTCCAAGCATGTTGTGTAAGGCACCAACATTTGGTGCAATACTCATTTCATTATCATTTAAAATAATCGTCATATTCGTCTTGTCGCTACCGATATGATTTAATGCTTCTAAAGCCATACCGCCAGTTAAAGCACCATCACCAATAATTGGGACGACATGACTGTTTTCACCTTTAATATCTCTCGCTTTGGCAAATCCCATCGCTGCAGATAAGGAAGTTGATGAATGGCCCGCTTCCCATACATCGTGTTCACTTTCTCGCATTTTAGGAAAACCACATAAGCCTTCGTATTGACGAAGTGTAGGAAACTTATCGATTCTACCCGTTAGGATTTTGTGTATATAAGCCTGATGTCCGACATCGAAAATCAGTTTGTCAGTTGGCGAATCAAAGTACTTATGAAGGGCAATTGTTAATTCAACAACACCTAAGTTTGCTCCGATGTGGCCGCCTGTAATTGCACATGATTCTATTAGGAATTCCCTAATATCAGTTGCAAGTTCTTCGAGCTCCTTATCATTCAAGTTTTTCAGAAATGAAGGCTCTTCAATACTATATATATTCATATAGCAACCACCTTTAAATTTACTATTACTCATTATAACACTATATAGTACTCCCAAAAAGAAAAATGATAATTCATATACCTATGAATTATCATTGGTTTCTGTCAGCAAATATAGAGACAATTTGTCTTAATCCCTCTATGGAAATGTCTCTTTCTAATGTTTCAAGTATCATATTAGCCTGACTGACTTTTTCTTCTAATGCAGACTTTGCACCATCTAAACCAAGTTCGCTCACATAAGTGACCTTACCTTTTTTTACATCTGAACCAGAATTTTTACCTGTGAGTTCTACCTGACCCTCAATATCTAGAATATCGTCCTTAATTTGAAAGAGCACCCCGATAATTTCACTAAATCGTTCAAGTTGTGATCTAACCGATTCACTTGCATTAGCGATGATACATGCAGAAAGGACTGGTGCTTTTATTAAAGCTCCAGTTTTATAGGAATGTATAATTTCTAACGCTTCCAATGATGTCACTTTCTCTTCTGCTTCAATATCTAACATCTGACCGCTTATCATGCCTGACTGACCACTGGCAGTTGAAATGGTCTCGATTAATTTGATTCTCACTTCAGCAGATAGTGATTCATCTTTACTAATCACATTGAAACTTTCATTCAGTAGATTATCACCAGCTAATATCGCTGTCGCTTCTCCGAAAATAATATGATTGGTCGGTTTACCTCGTCTTAAGTCATCATCATCCATGGCTGGTAGGTCATCATGAATAAGAGAATAAGTATGAATCATCTCGATAGCAGAAGCAGCACTTAAGCCTTTCATAGGCGGTTCACCAAGTGCCTCTAATACAGTAAATAAAAGTGTTGCACGTAGGCCTTTTCCTCCTGCCTCAATGGAATATCGACTCGCATCAAATATAGTTGTTGAGTGTTTAGTATGTTCGAGATGAGCCAATATATTTTGCCTTACTTCATCTATATATCTATTCTCCATCTTCTGAATCTCCAACTAACTCTTCGACTTTTAATTCTGCATTTTTAAGAATATCATCACATTCTTTGGAAAGCTTGATACCTTCCTGATAGAGTTCGAGTGACTTTTCTAAAGATAAACCATCTTCATCTAGAGATTTTACGATTTTTTCAAGTCGTGTCATTTTCATTTCGAAGGTTGCTTCATTTTTTGTCATCTTCATTCACCTCTATAACCTCGGCAGTCACACTGCCGGTACTAAATGATATATCTACATAATCTCCCTTATTTAATTCATTTGCATCTGAAACAATTTTATTATTAAACGTTGTAAAAGAATAGCCTCTTTTTAGAATCTGTGTCGGACTAACAGACTCCAAAACTTGAATATTATTGTTTAAGGCCTCTGCTTTTTGTCTATGAACCTTTTTTACACCACGATAAAGTGCGTCACGATAACGATTTAATTCCTGTTGATACTTATTAATACTCGGTAACGGGCTCATGTAAGATAAGCTCGTATTTAAGCGATCAAGTTGGTGTTTAAATAGTGTTAGCTGCTTGACCATAGAACGTTCTAGGTTCTTATTAAAGTCGTGTAGTTTTTCAGTCTGTTCAATATATAGTAAATTAGGGTTCTTAAACTTATAATATGATGCGAGATTCTCTAGATGCTTATTATTATTGGAGATTTTATTTTTTAATAGGTAAGTCGTCTGACGATTAAATTCTTCTAACTTAACCTGTAAATCTCTTTGATTTGGTACAGCTTGTTCTGCAGCAGCCGTTGGTGTTGGTGCTCTTAAATCACTGACAAAATCGACGAGTGTAAAGTCTGTTTCATGACCCACACCAGTGATAATAGGCGTATTTAAATTAACAACGGTCATGGCAACATCCAGCTCATTAAAAGTCCACAAATCTTCAATCGATCCGCCACCTCGTGCAAGGATAATTGTGTCGACACCAAGTTTATCCGCTGCGATTAAATTATCCATAACACTCTTTTTACTAAGACCACCCTGAACATATGTATTGTAAAGTGACACTTTGACAAGAGGGAATCGTCTTGTCAATGTCGTAATCATATCCTTAATGGCTGCACTCGTACTTGAAGAAACAATCGCAATGTGTTCTGGGTATATTGGGATGGGCTTTTTTAAGTTCGCTTTAAAATACCCTTTTTCCTCTAGGTACTTTTTATTTTCTTCAAGTTTTAAGAATAATTGTCCGACTCCATCAATCTGCATTTCCTTAACATATAGTTGATACTGCCCTCTTTTTTCATAGAGTGTGATGTTTCCTGAAAGTAAGACGTTTTGTCCTTCTTCCGCTTTAAAATCTAGTTTTTCTGCATCATATCTAAACATGACTGCATTGATTACTGATGCGTCATCTTTAACTGAAAAGTAGATGTGGCCATTTGAATGGTGTTTTACATTCGATAGCTCACCTTTAAGAAAGACCCGTTGTAAATACGGGTCTTTGTCAAATTTATATTTAATATATTTTGTTAAAGATTGAACAGTTAAATACTTATTACTATCCATATAACTTACCCTTCATTTTGTACGGCAAAGTTCTTCAGTACACCATTTACAAAACGATGACTATCCTTATCTCCGTAATTTTTTGCAAGTCTGACTGCTTCATCAATAACGACTTTTACAGGTGAATCATGAACTTCCAATTCACTGATTGCGATACGTAAGATATTGCGTTCCACTTTTGAAATTCGATCGATCGTATATCCAGTAAGGCTGGATGAAATCTTACCATTTATACTTTCACCGTTTGCGAAATAATAATCCACTATGGCTTTTATAAACATCTCACTCTGATATACTTCATAATATTTAGCATTCGTTAAATCTACAATATCTTTGTCCGTTTGAAAAAGTAATTGGAATGCTTTTTGTCTTTGTTCATGTCTTTTCATGCTTACACCTAAACCTATCTGTATACTATTTTATAATGTTGACAATGTGCACGTTTACTTCATTGACAGTCACTTCTAACATATCATTTACTGTCTGTTTAACATTGTTTTGAATGCGCTCAGCCACGTTATGCACATTTCGGTCAGTCGATAAAACAACATAGATAGAGATATGAATTTTGTCATCTTTTGTTTCAACTCTGACACCGCGGCCTCGAAACTTCTTACCAATCTTTTCGATATTACCACTGGCAAAGTTATTTTGCAATGAGTGAACACCTTTAGTCTCTTCTACTGCGATGCTGGCAATTACTTCTATTACTTCACTAGAAATTTCAATATTGCCTAAAGCTGTACTATGATTTTCTAAAATCATTACGATCACCTCACATCATTATTATACCATGACACTACTGCTTATAAAAATAGTTTGACATTAAAATCGGACGCACACTACGCTTTGTAATATACGTCCGATTTCAATTTTGATTATAGTATTTATTTCATAATGTCTTCTTCTACTAAAAAGTTAGTATTGTAATTATTATCTATAAATGACTGGTTATCTAGAAGATTTTGGTGGAAAGGAATTGTTGTATCAATCCCACCTATGGTAAATTCTTTTAATGCTCTACGGGCAATGCTTAAGGCATCGTCACGGTCTTTTCCATGGACGATAAGTTTAGCAATCATTGAGTCATAGTAAGGAGGAATCACATAGCCTGCATATGAGGCTGTATCCATTCTTACCCCAAAACCACCTGGTTGTAAGAACTCAGTTATCTTACCTGCAGAAGGCATAAAGTTTTTATGCGGATTTTCTGCATTCACTCTAAATTCAAAAGCATGTCCTTCAAAATTAATATCACTCTGTTCGAATGGTAGAGGCTCGTGCATCGCAACTTGAATTTGTGCTTTGACAAGATCGACGCCTGTAATCATTTCTGTAACTGGATGTTCAACCTGTATACGCGTGTTCATTTCCATGAAATAGAATTTATGATCGTTTAAATCATAAATAAACTCTATTGTCCCCGCACCGATATAATCGATACTTTTAGCAGCACGTACTGCAGTTTCACCCATCTCTTGACGTGTTTTGTCACTGATTACTGGACTAGGTGCTTCCTCAACAAGCTTTTGCATTCTTCTTTGAACCGTACAATCTCTTTCACCTAGGTGCACAACATTACCATGATAGTCCCCAAGTACTTGAATCTCAACGTGCCTAAAGTTCTCAATAAATTTTTCGATGTATAAGCTCTTATTACCGAACGCACTTTCTGCCTCTTGTTCTGTCAGCTTATAATTTTGTGTAAGTTCATCTTTGTTGCGTGCGACGCGTATACCTTTACCGCCACCACCATAGCTCGCTTTGATAATAATTGGATACCCAATTTCATCTGCAATGGAATATGCATCTTCTAATGATTTTACGACACCATCACTACCTGGTACAGTCGGTACATTTGCTTCTATCATAGTTTGTTTAGCAACATCCTTAACACCCATTAATGAAATTGTTTCAGACATTGGTCCAATAAATATTAGATTGGATGTTTCGCACATTTCCGCAAAGTCACTATTTTCAGCTAAGAAGCCGTAACCAGGATGAATAGCATCACATCCTGTTGATTGTGCAATTGTGATAATACCTATCATATCCAGATAACTATCCTTCGATAATTTAGGTCCAATGCAGTATGATTCTGTTGCTAGTTTCCGGTGTAAACTATCTTCATCCGCCTCTGAATAAATACTAACAGTATCAATACCAAGTTCGTGACAAGCACGTATGATTCTTACCGCAATTTCTCCACGGTTCGCAATTAATACTTTTTTTATCATTTCAATCTGAATAATGGCTGATTGTATTCAACCATTTCCCCATCATCTACTAGAATCTCAACAATTTCACCGGATACTTCTGCTTGTATTTCATTAAATAACTTCATCGCCTCTAAAATACAAACGACTGACGAGCTTGAAACTTTATCTCCAACTTTTACATAAGCATCTGCTTCAGGTGATGGTGATTTATAAAATGTTCCTACCATCGGCGCCTTAATAGTTATGCCCTCATCTACAGTTTGTGTACTGTTGTTTGTTGTAAACTCTTGTTTTGGCATTTGTACTGGTTGTGGGCTTTGTACCTGGGTAGGTGTCAGCTCTCTTTTAAGTTTTATATCCACATCTTTATCTTTATATGAAATTTCAGTAAGTGAAGCACGTTCCATTTTTTCGATTAAAGAATCGACTTGTTCTAAATTCATTCGTAAACTCTCCCATAAAATAATATGTTAAACATTCTACACCGGTGGTCGTACCAATTCAAGTTAATTTTAAGAGCAGGAAAAACTGCTCTTAAATTTTTATGCTCTAGAAACGTATGATCCGTCTTCTGTGTTAACTACTAACACATCTCCTTGGTTAACAAAGAGTGGGACTTGTAGCGTCACACCAGTTTCAAGGGTCGCTGATTTTGAAGCACCACTTGCCGTGTCACCTTTGATGCCAGGCTCAGTTTCGACTACTTCAAGTTCAACAGTTTTAGGTAGTTCCACCCCAAGTGTTTCACCTTCATACATCATAATTGATACAGACATATTCTCTTTTAGGTAGTTTAATTCATGTTCTAATTGGTCTGCAGGGATTTCAAGCTGATCATATGTGTTGTTATCCATGAATACATGTGAACTTCCATCTGCATATAGGTATTGCATCTTATTATTGTCGATTTGAGCACGACCAACTTTTTCACCAGCTCTAAATGTTTTCTCTTGTGTTGCGCCAGTACGTAAATTTTTGAGCTTACTGCGTACAAAGGCAGCACCTTTACCTGGTTTTACGTGTTGGAAATCTAAGACTCTCCAAATTCCTCCGTCTGTTTCAATTGTTAAGCCTGTTTTAAAATCGTTTACTGAAATCATAATATTCCTCCTATACTATTCAATTATAAATAATTCTTTACTACTATGTGTTAATTTTTCTAGTCCATTTTCAGTCACAATGGCGTCATCTTCAATACGGACGCCACCGAGGCCATCAACATAGATACCAGGTTCTATAGTAATACACATTCCTGGTTCTAACACTGTATTACTCTTTTGTGATAAGCCAGGTTGTTCATGTACTTCTAGTCCAAAAGCATGGCCAAGTGAATGACCGAAGTTTTTACCATAACCATTAGCACTGATTACATCTCTTGAAATTGAATCAGCTTCCTTACCTGTCATACCCGCCTTAATTTCAGCTAAAGCCTTTAGCTGAGATTCTAATACAATATTATAGATGTTTTCCATTTCAGGAGAAACAGAACCGACACCAAAACTGCGCGTTATATCTGATGCATAACCTTTATAGTACGCTCCAAAATCTAGTGTGACCATATCACCTGACTCAATTACTTTATCAGAAGCGACACCATGCGGTAAAGCTCCTCTATATCCGCTTGCAACAATCGTATCAAAGCTCGGTCCACTGGCACCAAGTTTAGTCATATGCGCTTCAAGTTCATTTTTAACTTCTAACTCGGTCATACCTGGTTTGACAAAAGTCAAAATATGCTCATAAGTTTGGTCTGCAATCCTACACGCTTCTTTAATTAATTCCAGCTCTTCTGGAGTTTTAATCATACGGATTTCTTCAATTTCACCAGTTAGTGCAATGAGCTCAAAGGTATCATTCAGTTGTTTGTATGTATTATAATTTACATGTTCCCCTTCAAAACCGACTCTTTTTGCACCTGTTTCATTAAGCAAATCTACAATAGATTCTAATAAACCTTTTTCTTGTAAGACAAATTCAAATTCTGTCGCCTCTTGTTGTGCTTGTACATTATATCTAAAATCAGAGAGTAAGTAACGCTGATTACTCGTAATGACCAAGGCACCACTTGAACCAGTAAAACTGCTTAAATACCTTCTATTATGATCACTCATAATGATTAAGGCATCGAGATTTTCTCTTTCAATTAAAGCTTGAACTTTGTCAAATTTGATCATTTCCCAGTCACCCTTTCCATTACATCTTACATTAAAATAATTTCCATTTCATTTTCTTTTTATATTTTAACGCTAACATGTTAAAATAGTCTAATGATATATAGGAGAATGTGCAATGAAAAAAAGCCTCACTACGGCTGTATTTGTTCTGCTTCTAGCAGGATGTTCAGCTAACAGTCCAGAAGAATCTTTACAAGAACAAGAAGAATATAAAAGTGAACTCGAAAGTCTTTTACAAACTGAACAAGTCAGAAATCAACAATTATCCTTACACTTAGAAAATCTGGATACAGATATAGCAAATTTTGAACGCGATATGGATAATCCTAATGTCGATCAATATGTTAGCATTGTTGATACTTATAGTAATAGTTTGACTGAAGACTTAGAAAAACTCGATGCTTTTATTTTGACTTATCGAAATGATGAGGAAGTAAAAGCTGGTGAAGTTGTAAAAGTACGGGATTCAATTCAAGAAACGATTGAAACTTTTGATGATTCAGTCAGTGACTTAGAGTTAACAGATGTATTAGAAAGAGAAAATGAAAATATTGTACTCGCTAACGAAGAGATTGATGAGGCAGTTACTGATATAGCTGATGCAATTGCCAGTGATGATGTTGAGCTTTTAGACACTGCCGTCAATCAACTTAAACAGGCAACTGAATACCTATAAGAGGGATGGCTTAGATGACTAAAAAAATTTATGGTGGTCAGGCAGTACCAGAAGGTGTCATGTTCCAGTCTACAGATCATATTGCAACAGCGATCAGGCGCACGACTGGTGAAATTGATTACTTCGATATGCCAAGACCCAAGAACAAAAATTTAATTAAACTTAAAAAAATCCCTTTCATAAGAGGTATTGTTGCGATTTTTGAGGCAGTCGTATACGGTATGAAGCCGATGGACTTCGCAACAGATCGCTATGAGCGTGATCCTAAAGACGACTACAAAATAGAGACTGAAAAAAATAATACAAGTACTGCTAAAGTTGCGATTACAACAACAATCATTGCAATTTTCACCTTCTTATTTGCAAAATTTGTACTCACCCTTGTACCCGTCTTTATTGCAGAAGTATTTTCAGGCGTAATTACTGGTAAATTTGGGCAAGTATTCTTAGAAACATTAATAAAACTCATCATTCTACTCGGTTATATCTATCTCTTATCATTGACCCCAATGGTAAAAAGACTCTTTCAATATCACGGTGCAGAACATAAGGTCATTAACTGTTATGAAAATGACTTAGAATTAACAGTAGAGAATGTACAAAAGCAATCACGACTTCATTATAGATGTGGTAGTTCTTTTATATTATTTACTGTACTTGTTGGCTTTGTAATTTATATGTTCGTTCCGATGGAACCCTTTCATGTAAGAATTATTAACCGAATTTTACTTATTCCAGTTGTACTCGGCGTGTCTTTTGAGGTTTTACAGATAACAAATAAATTGCGTAGCGTACCTGTGTTAAAATACTTAGGGCAACCAGGTTTGTGGTTACAGTATTTAACAACTAAAAACCCTAAAGATGACCAGGTTGATGTTGCGATACATTCTTTTAATCACCTATTAAGGAGTGAAAAATAATGAAAAGAGCAATTTTAATTATCATTCTCGCTATTGCTGCTATAGGTCTTTTGATGAATTTAGATGCTGTCTTAAGCATGATTGTTAGTTCACTCATATTCCTATTAGTATTAGGTTTGGTCTTGTACGGCATTTACTATTTCTTTATCTTAACTGAAGACCAAAGAAAATATAGAAAAGCCCTTAGACAAGCTAAGAGAAGAAGAAAGAAAAAATAATTATAGATTTTAAGGAGAGTTTAAAGTGGAAAGTTTGATTATTGCATTAATCATCTTAGCAGTTATTATTATCGCGCTTGTTATCAATGCTTATATTAGCATGCGAGGCGTGAACATGCTATCTGAAGAAGAATTTGGAAAGGATCTAAGAAAGGTTCAATTGATTGATTTAAGAGAGAAAGATAAATTTAACCATGGTCATATTCTTGGGGCAAGAAATATTCCCCTTTCTACCTTCCAAATGAAAAAAGGTGGCATTCGTAAAGATCAACCGGTTTTTCTATATGATCAAAATGGAAGAACTGCACTAAGAGCTGCGCGTATGTTGAAAAAAGACGGTCATAAAGATATCAATATTTTAAAACAAGGTATCGCCAAATGGACAGGTAAAATCAAATCTAAGAACAAATAAGAAAAATCCTAAGAAAAATCCAGCGATTAAAAATCGCTGGATTTTTTATTAAATACTTTATTTAAAGATAAAATCTTAGTTTTTGTGGAATGGTGATTTTACAAATTTAGCAGGTACTTCTTTTTTACGAACTTGAACAACAAATTCCTTATCCAATTCGTAGAAGTCAGTATCTACTAGAGCAAAACCAATTGAACGTTTACTTGTTGGTGACTGTGTACCACTTGTAACATATCCAACTTTGTTGCCTTCTTTATCGAATACTTCATAGTCAGTACGTGCAATACCTTTGTCTGTTAACTCAAAAGCAGAAAGACGACGTGGTGCACCGTTTTCTTTTTGGTCTTTCAGGACACTTTGTCCAATGAAATCACCCTTATCTACTTTGACTGCAAAGCCAATACGTGCCTCAATTGGTGAGATTTCTGGTGTTAGGTCTTGACCATGTAATGGTAAACCAGCTTCAAGACGAAGTGTATCTCTAGCACCCAGACCACATTCAACTGCACCATTTTCAACGAAAAGTTTCCATAAGGCTAGTGTATCTTCGGGTTTGCAGTAAAGTTCAAAGCCATCTTCACCAGTGTAACCACTTTGTGAAATAATCACTTCTTTACCATCCACTTTTCCATCTTTAATGAAATTAAACATTTTAAGTTCAGATAGGTCTGAATCAGTAAATTTCTGTACTAAAGCTCTAGCATTAGGTCCCTGTACAGCAAGTTGACCATATTCACTAGAAACATTTTCTACAGTTACATTGTAACCTTCTACAGATTTCAGCCATTCAAAATCTCCGTCAGTGTTACCTGCGTTTGGAATAAGTAGATACTCATTGTCACCAAGTTTATAAACAACTAAATCATCAATTACGCCACCATTTTCATTTGTGATTGTAGTATATTGAGCTTTAACGTCTGTTAGCTTAGTAACGTCATTTGTAAGCGTGTAGTTTAAGAATGCTTCAGCATCTTCGCCAGTCACGCGGATTTCACCCATGTGACTTACATCAAAAATACCGATATCTTCTCTCACTGCAGTATGTTCTTCTTTGATACTTGAGAATTGTACAGGCATTTCCCAACCACCAAAATCAACTAGCTTTGCACCTTGTTCATGATAGTATTCATTTAAAGGTGTTCTCTTCAATTCACTCATCCAAAAATCCTCCTTAAATAAATATAACAGGTCAGTTTAATGCTGGCCTGTTGAAAATCTCTTCAGGATGACGTCCAAACATTGTCCTTTTGCCTGAGAGATTCACCAGTTATGGCTTGCTCCTTCGGCGGCATTTTAATACACTCTCCAATGTTTTTCAATCGTCTGTATATTATTGAATCCGTATTCATTATACTCATATTTTATTCATCTTTGCAAGCTGCAAAGCTTATTAGATAAGCATTCAATACAAATTAGCTAGAATATTATCAACTGTTTCATCAATAGATTTATCAGTAGAGATTTCATGATCACAAAGTGCTCTATATTTATCAAGTCTAGATTCATATAAGGCTTTTACTTTTTCCTTGTCTTGATTACCTAAGGGACGTGTTTTGTCATTATATATTCTTTCATACATGTCATCAAATGGCGCATTCAAGAAGAATACTTTTAAATTATTTTGCTTTTTTAATAATTCAAAAGACTGATCAAAAGAGACAATACCCCCACCAGTTGAAAGAATTATATCTTCTTTTAAATTTAAACTGAGTGCCTTATACTCATATTCTCTAAATGTTTTCTCTCCAGATTCTTTAAATATTTCAGGTATACTCTTGTTTGCAAGCTCTGGTATAACATCATCTAAGTCTACTAATTCTTTTTTGAGTGTATAAGCCAAAGCGTTTCCAATCGTAGTTTTCCCAGAACCCATAAAACCGATTAAAATCATTCTAAAACTCCTCTTTATATTAAATTACTGATTTGATGGACGTAAATCTCAATTAGATTCATACGAATATCAAGAATTAATTGAAATCTTTCATAGTAATAATAATATACACCGATTAAATAAATAAGTACAAAGTATACTGATAGACTAAAAAATCCTTTAGAGTTTAAATTCAAGTTTTTCATTTTGTACACCTTCTATATTTATGACAATGCTCGACTTAGATTCTTCTACATCAAAATTTTTAACATTATACATAAGGGTAACAAAACCACTGTTATCTATACTTTTAATGATTCTGTTAGCGGAAAAATGATAGCTGACTATTCTTTTACCACTCTTAAAGTTGACACTCTTACTATTGTTTACTTCTATCTCGTCTGTAGATTCGTATGTGTTTCCAATATCTAGTATGAAGACATCGAAGTCATAATTATCTTCATGCAATTTAATATTGTTCAAGGTTGTCAATAATTGAGGTAATGTGAGTGTAATTAAAGTAACCACCATCAGTGATAATAGTAATTCGACATAGCTAAATCCTTTCATGGACATAAGTCACTTAATCTTTCTTTACACTTTATTTCATTTATTTTATGTTCGTTTTTTGCAAAGTCTATAAATTCATCCTCTTCCATTAATAAGCTTTTAATATAAAGGTGCCTGTAAAACTCGACTTGGTTTTGGCTATAGTCATCTATTTTTTGAATATGTAAAATAGCGGGTATTAGCATTATGACGGTGCTAAAGATGACTAAGGATAGTATACTGTCAAAGAGTAAGAAACCATCATTTTTCAATTCTAAACCTCCCCTTTTGAATCTGCATAACGATTTTGACACTATTGTTATTGCATATCATATAAACAGTGCCGAAAGCTGTAGTATCACCTAAAGTATTATAGGAGAACTGCTCTAAACCGTAATTTTGAAGTTTACAGATATCTAATTTATAGCCATTCACTTCGTTTCTTTTTGCATCTCTTACAATAACTTTATTGTTTTGCCTATCGAAATTTACTGTAAATAAAGTGGACTCAGCCTGTGCCTTCATCTGAGTCCCTTCTAATAGGTAGCTAATATTTAACAGTTCGTCATCAACCGACTTTACCTTGTATTTTGGGAGACTTCCGAAAGTTAAAGATAAAAGAATGCTGACGACCATTAAGGTCATCAGCATCTCTACCATTGTAAAACCTTTAAGAACGGACAGCTGTGCCATTTGTAATTGTAATAGAGTCACCATTTTGGCAACTGATTTGATCTGTAGACAGATAAGTCGGCACAAGTGTATCTACACTCGTCGGAGGCGATCCTTCATTTAAAGTATAAGCTTCTATTTGACTTTGCACCATTTTAACTTGAGCATCACAACCTGTGTCTTGTACATTACGACTCTGTGCTGCAATATTTGGAATGATTAATATAATCAGAACCGAAATAACTAGCAATACTAATAACATTTCAATTAAAGTAAATCCATCTTCTTGTTCTTTAAATTTTCTTATTAATGCACGTCTCATTTTATTTCCTCCTAAGATATTGTAGATAACATATTAAAAATAGGCATAACGATGACAAGGTATAAACAGATGATTAAGAGCCCTAGAATTAAAAATATTATCGGTTGAATTTTCTGTGTCATTTTTTCAATTTTAAGAATGATATTTTCTAATGTGTATTCACTATAGATAATCAATTCTTTACCAACATTACTGTTATACTCTCCGTGATTCACGAAGATAGTCAGCCTATGATCTAAGAGCGGTATTGATTCAATGGATTTACCAAGTGTATTTCCAGTTAATAGTTCTTTTTCAATCATATTGGCCGTAAAAGACAAGTACCGATTAATAGTCTGAGTCTTAAATAAAAGAATGATTTCCTTAACTTCAAGACCATTATTTAGAAAATAGCCAAATTCTCTAGAAAATCGATATGTTATATAGTATTTAAAATAAGTTTTTACAAGAGGAATTTTAAGTAGAATTGAAACAGCCATTTTAGTATTCTTTAGCTTGAATACAAACCAGATATATATAATAAAAATGAGAAGGAGTCCCACAATAAATAAAACAGCGTGTGGAAGATAGTTTAAAACCAGAGTTAATATATAAACTAAAAAAGATTTTTCAGCCTGCATAGCTGTATATAACTCATTAAATTGAGGAATTACGGTGTAATTTAATAAGATCAACATTATAATGAATATGCCTATGAGCACTAAAGGATACTGAATCGCCTTTATCAACTTTTCTTTTGTTTGTCTCCTCCGCTGTAAATAAGCACCAGATTCATATAAATTTTCAATGATTTCACCATGGATTTCAGCAAACGATACTTGCATGATAATCGATTTTGAAAAACCTAAACGCTTAAGTAAAGTTGATATTGATGCACCTTCTTCTAGTAAATTTAATATTTCCTCTTTATCTTTCTTTGTTAAAACCTCGTATTGCTCAAGTAAAAATTTCATAGCTTGGTACATGTTAAAACCGCTACTCAGTAAATCTCCGAGTTTAATTAAAAAATGAGAATCGTGCTTTTTTAACTTATTGGAGGATCCGCTGGTAATGTTGATATTCTTCATCATTCATTCCACTTTCTTGATGGATAAGTGCTAATTTATCTATTAGGGTGTTATAAGTAACTGTTTCACCTTTCAAAAATTTTTCAACGTCTTTACTTTCTATATATTCACAGATAATAAAGCTTCTTTTAGCTGTATGAATCAGCCTTTGATTTACGATTAGAGAAATACTCTCAGCCATTTCTTCTTTGAATAAGCCATAGTCTTGAAGTCTAACTAGTGTGCTTAGCGCACTTTTACTATGAAAGGTGCTCAGTACTAAATGCCCAGACAAGCTTGTTTTAATTAACTCCTCCGCAATGGTTTTGTCTCTAATCTCTCCAAACATAATAATGTCAGGATCACAGCGTAAGACCCCTCGAATTAAAGGTGCATATTCAAGTTTTCCTTTCTCATTAATTTCAACTTGGACAAGTCCAGGCACCTCATATTCCACAGGATCTTCAATACTGATCACTGCTTTTAATCCTTCATCTGCGATTTCCTTAATCAAGCGGTACATCACTGTACTTTTGCCTGATCCAGTTGGTCCAGTAAACAATATAAGTCCCTGAGCCTTTTTCATATACTCCGATAAAAAGATATAATCCTTTTTATCATAAAATAATTCTCTTGAAGTTTGACGATCATTATTGTTCAAAATTCTAATGACAACCGACTCCCTTAGAATTGTCATAGGTAAGGTGCTTATTCTGACGCTGATTTCACCATGTTCTAATTGAATTGTTGTTCGACCGCTTTGTGGTACTTTGTGTTCATTGATATCTAGTTCTGTAATAAACTTTAAATAATTAATCAATCGCTTGAACGTATCACCGTCTAATAGTTGCAATTGAACCATCTGACCTTTGATTCTTAATTTTACTGTGCCACCGGACTCGTCCAATGTGATATGTATATCACTCGCTGACTGGTTGTGAGCTTCTGTCAGAATACTTTCAACTAAAGATTTCATAAAATACACCTCCTACCCTATATATACGAAAAAAATGCTCATTTACTTTTTTTCAGACACTTAAATACAATCTTTATAAAACCGCTTTACTTTTTACACAGTTTAACTGACAATTGTAATTTAATGTCAAGAGAAATTATTGAAAGATGCTTAATTCCTATTTACTTTACTCGAGTACTTATCTATAATTATATTTAATGATATGTGAAATTATTCAGGTGGGAGGACGTATCACATGGATAAAGTATTTAAAATGCTAGGCTTCTGGACAGCAATGTTTGCGATTCTTTTCTACGTTGGAGACATGGTCACAATGACTATTTTCTTTGTCGTACAAACTGGCTTGTTCGTTCTACTTGGCTATATGAAATTAACTGAAAGAATGTATATGTATATTTTTGCAGCGTACTTGATTTTATTCTTCGTTGGCTTTACATACTATACAACATTCCTATTAGAACCATCATTTGGAAACCAGCACTAAAAAGAAGGCAGGAACGAGATTTCGTTCCTGCCTTTTTATAATGACTTATCTTACATACGGATTATTTTGTTTTTCTTCCCCGATAGTTGTTGGTACATTGTGTCCAGCATAGACAGTGGTATCTTCAGGGAGCTTGAAAAGTTTCTCTTTAATAGAATACTGTAATTCATCATTAGAACCACCAAATAAATCTGTACGCCCAACACCATATCTGAATAAGACGTCACCAGATACAATAAAGTCATCAAATTTATAAGACAGAGATCCTGGTGAATGACCTGGTGTATGAATGACTTCAAAATTAAAGTCTGCAATAGAATGCTTGCCTTCATTCAGTAACTTAGGTGTTGCTTTAGAAGTAATTGGATGCTTATAACGTATTGAACCATTCTTTTCAATGTCAGTAAGCCAAGTGCGTTCTATATCAGACATGTAAACATCTGCTCCACTGTATTCAATCACCTCATCTAGGGCACCAAAATGATCATAGTGAGTATGAGTCAGTAAGATAGCACTGACTGGTAAATTGATGTCTTTAAGTTTACTTAGAATTACTTCAGGTTCTGCAGATGGATCAAAAACTAACAACGATTTGCCATCACTTAAAATATAGCAGTTCGTTGAAAGATCACCTAAAGGTAAACGCGTAATATTCATAAAATCATCCTCCAAAAATATACTCGACAAATCTATATATTAATTATACAATATTCTTAAGTGATTGTTTAATGAGAAATATTAGGGGGTCAATTCAATGCCTTTCTTCGATACTGGAGAATTATTCACAATTGGTGGCGTAACAATAAGAATTGGTATTAATGCGCTAGCAATCTTAATGGGCTTAGTAGCAGTATTTGGTATCATTGGTCTTTTAAACTCAATGAAAGCTAAAAACTTGTTAGCTGCTGGATTCAGTGGTCTTACATTTGTCGTTTTTGGATTATGGACAGTAGCTACTATATTTACATTTGGTTATCCTGACTTAGGAAACTAAGTTCAAAAAAGCCGTTCCCTTTTAAATGGAACGGCTTTTTTATGTGATTCTTTCTTTTGCAAGTTCTAATTGCACTCTAACTGCTTCTGTTCCGGTCGAACCATAAGAAATACGACGATTAACTGCTACTTTTGCTGACAAGATTTCATATATATCTTTTTCGATTACTGAAGCTGCTTTTTTATATTCCTCAAACGGTAAATCTTTTAAGTAAATACCCTTGTTAATACATGTAAGTACCAATTTCCCTACAATTTCATGCGCATCCCTAAAAGGAATCTCTTTTTCAACTAAATAGTCAGCGAGTTCGGTTGCATTTGAAAAATCACTAGATACAGCTTCCTCTAGAACATCTTTATTGACTGACATTGTACTTAACATGCCTTCCATTATCTTAAGTGCACCTTTAATGGTCTTTACAGCATCAAAAAGCCCTTCTTTATCTTCTTGCATATCTTTATTATATGTTAGCGGTAAGCCTTTCAAGAGCATCAACATGCTCATTAAATGACCGCTTGTCCGTCCACTTTTACCTCTAATCAATTCAGCCATATCTGGATTTTTCTTTTGAGGCATCATTGAAGAGCCTGTAGTAAATGCATCACTTAAAGAAATGAAATTCGCTTCATCAGTCGACCAAAATATTAGTTCCTCTGATAATCTAGATAAATGAACCATTGTTAATGAAATGTTTGATAGCGTTTCAACAATATAATCACGGTCACTAACTGCATCCATACTGTTGTGATATATATCGTTAAAACCGAGTGCTTTTTGTGTTTGGTGGCGATCGATATCAAATGTTGTCCCACTAATCGCACCTGCACCAAGGGGTGAGATATCAATACGTTTTAAAGCATCTGTAAACCTTGATTTATCTCTTTCTAACATCCAAAAATACACAAGTATGTGGTGAGAAAACAGTATGGGTTGTGCTCTCTGTAGATGTGTATAGCCCGGCATAACGACTTCAATGTTAGACTCTGCTAAGTCAACGATAGTATGCTGCAAGTGCTCGATGTTTGAGATAATATCTATTACCTCTCTTTTTACGTATAAGTGCATATCTGTTGCTATTTGATCATTTCTGCTACGTGCGGTGTGTAGTTTACCACCTATTGGACCAATCTTTTCAATTAGTAGTGCTTCAATATTCATATGAATATCTTCTCTTTCAATTGAAAATGTGATCTGCCCTTTCTGGTATTCTTCAAGGATTTCTCTTAATCCTGACTCAATTTTTTTAAATTCATCTTCTGTTAGAATACCCTTAGTTTTTAGCATATCCCCATGTGCAATACTGCCCTTAATATCTTCTTCGATCAACACTTTATCAAAATGGATGGATGCATTAAAGTCATCCACCCATGATATTGAATCGTTATTAAATCTTCCACCCCATGCTTTTTTAGTCATCCACTGACACTCCTTGATCTAACATTGCTTTTACTTTTGTCGGTAGACCAAAGATTTCTATAAAACCAACTGAAGCAGCTTGGTTAAAAGCATCTTCTTTTGTATAGGTTGCAAGTTTTTCATTGTAGAGACTATTATCCGACTGACGTCCCTTAACAATAACATTACCCTTATAGAGCTCTAAACGGACTTCACCATTCACAGGTGCTTGCATATCTTTTAGCATTGCTCTAAGTGAATCAGACAATGGAGAGAACCATAGTCCGTTGTAGACCTGTTCTGTATATTTTTGTTCAATCACTGGTTTAAAGTGTGCAATATCTTTAGTTAATGTAATCGTTTCAAGATCATGTTTTGCAGTAAGAATCACTTTGGCAGCGGGCGTTTCATAAATTTCTCTAGATTTTATTCCTACAAGTCTATTTTCAACGTGATCAATACGTCCAATGCCGTGCTTGCCTGCAACATCATTTAAATGAAGTATCAACTCATGTAAGTCATATTGTTTACCGTTCAATTTAGTCGGAAGACCAGCTTCAAAAGTAATTAATAATTCTTCAACATCATCCGGTGCATCCATAACATTAACAGTTAAATCATAAGCGTCTTCCGGAGGTGCTGCCCAAGGATTTTCCAATATACCACACTCATTACTACGGCCCCATAGATTTTGGTCAACTGAGTACGGTGAGTCTAAGTCGATTGGAATTGGTATATTATGTGCTTTGGCATATTCAATTTCTTCTTCTCTTGACCATGTCCATTCTCTAACCGGTGCGAGTACCTTAATTGATGGGTCTAAAGATTTAATGGCGACCTCGAATCTCACTTGGTCATTACCTTTGCCTGTACAACCATGAGCAACAAAATCTGCAGAAGTTTCATGTGCGATTTCTACAAGTTTTTTAGAAATTAATGGACGACTGAGTGCTGACACTAGAGGATATTTTTCTTCGTACATAGAATTTCCGTAAATTGTATAGCTAACGAATTCCTCTGCAAATTCTTGTTGAGCATTGACGATATGACATTCACTTGCACCCATTTTTAAGGCTTTGTCATGGATTAATTCAAGGTCCTTACCTTCACCAACATCAAGACAAACAGCAACAACATCAAATCCTTGGTCAATAAACCACTGAATCGTTACGCTAGTATCTAAACCACCTGAATATGCTAAGACTACTTTCTTTTCGGACATATCGATCACTCCATAAGTTTATTTTTATATGATAGTTCATAGCATATCATTATAAACTTACGTAATCAAGTATATTTATACATAATATTAATTAACTTCTTCAGCTAGTATTTTAAGGCCATCATCTTGTATGGGTTTCTCAAGTTTGTCTAATGCTTCTTTCATACTATCGTAGTCCTGAGCTTTTCTATAGGCGATTATTTTATCCTTTGCTGCTAGTTCATTTGAAGGGTCCATCTCATAGCTTTGATCTATCAGGCTTTGTCCCTTTTCAACGTCACCCGATTCTATATACAGTTCTCCAAGAATATAATAAGTAAGTGGTGTTTCCACCTCTTTATTAAATGAATTATTTACAACTTCTAAGGCACGATCATATTCACCGTGTTCATAATACGTCATAGCTTCATCATCCATCGGGTGAATAGAAGTTTGCTGATTCATTGCATAATGACTATATAAAGTGAATAAAATGATAACTATAAGTGCACCCACTGAATATTTTATACCAGTCTTTTTAATATTATAAATTACAGCAAGTAAGGCACCGATTATTAATCCTGCTGCATGTGCAAAGTGATTGATATTTGCTGTAAGCATAGACAGGGCTGATACTACCACGAAAATCACTAGTATCTGGATAATTAACTTAGCCTTTATTTTTCGATTAACTAAGAGATGTACAATAATCACTCCTAGTAATCCATATACTGCCCCACTCGCCCCGAGTGAAATACCTTCAGTAATAAAACCTAAAGAGAACATACTTGCAATCACACCACTAATAATATAGGTGATGAGCAGATGCCAGCCTGAATATATACCTTCAACAAACTTACCTAAAATGAATAGTGCAAAGATATTCATAAGAAAGTGACTAACACCTACATGTAAGAATGAGGATGATAACAGCCTGTAATACTCACCAGATGTGACTTCATAATGACTCACAGCAAGTAAATGCGTTAATTCATTGCTATTAAATAAATGAATAAACACTATATTTATTAGGAAAACTAGCGTATTTAATGTGACTAAAAGTAAGGTCATCGGCGTAAATTTAATCATATACTTCTCGAAAGGATGTCTAGAAGTTAGGCGTTTTTGATAGTATGAATCGTCTTTAGATTTTTTATACTTAATGTCAATCTTATAAAATGGATTGGATATAATCTTCTCTAAGTTATTGATTGCTCTATGATTTACCCTGAGTGTTTTAGATTTAAATTTTCTAGTAAATTTCTTATTGGTTAAGTGATAGACGTTTATGGCCTTAATAGTAAAAGCTGCAAGCTTGTTTAGATGTTCCTGTGAATTAAATATACTGTCTGTCACATCTTCTAATTCTGAGTCAGTCAAATCGACATCCACTAAACAGAGTAAAGTTCTTTTCTTCTGATCCTTTAACCAAATAATTTCTGGATTTGTATCGTGATGGAAGAAATCGTAATTTGTGTATTTAGCTACTTCATAGGCAGCCTGCCATTTATTTCTCATTGGCTCTCACTGACTTTACATCAAATAATGCCTGATCGGTAATGATCGTATCTACAGGAATATCATGATCATCCACTATTGTTTGGCCAATTTGTTCTGAAAAGATAAGGGAAACTGTATCATTCTTAAAAGTGCTTAGGAAGCGATCATAAAAACCACCACCATAGCCAATTCTATAGCCATTAGGACTAAAGATTAAGCCTGGTACAACTAGGAGATCCATATCATTATTAATCGGCTGATTAGGGTCTGGTATTGGAATATTCTTTTCATCACTTTCTACTTCATCTCTAGAGTTTAATTTATGAAAGTTCATAGATTTATCTACGTAATTGCACTTTGGTGCATACACCTCAATATTTTCTTCTAAAAGCTTATCGATTAAAGTCCATGTATCATATTCAATAGACATAGGTAGCACAATACCAACACTTTGATAATTATTTTCTTTTATAAAATCAACAGCGCGTTCTGTAATTTTTCTTGTTGCAGAGAGTTTCTTACTTTCTGGTAGATTTTTTAAAATTGAAATCATTTCTTGACGCAAATCTTTTTTTGTCATAACACTTCTCCTCACACAATATTCTTATTACTAGTTTATATGAATATAGAAAAAACCTCCAGATATCTGGAGGTTGAATATTATTCTCTTGCCCCTTTTTCAAAGGGTGTTCCTGTTTCAGTGTAATAGATATGTTCAGCAATGCTCTTTATATGATCGCCGATACGTTCTAAATACTTAGCTGTTAACTGGATTTGACCGGTTAAGAATGCATCAGACTCTTCAAAGATATCTGAAGTTGTAATCTGAACGAAAACAGCATCTATATCCTTATCACGTTCTATAATTTCACGGATAAGATCCATATCACTTTCTTTAAATGCTGTATAAACATCTTCTAACATGAGTGATGCTAAACGTTCCATCGTCTTAAATCTTAAGAGTGTACGTTCATTAGTAATTTTTATACGTTTTCTAACTTCTGCAATATTACTGATGTTATCCCCTATTCTCTCTAGATCATCAGCAATTTTAATGCATGAAATAATGGTACGTAAATCACTAGCAACAGGTGCTTGAGTGGTAATTAAATTAATTGCATGGGCGTTAATCGCTGATTCTAACTGATTAATCTCTGAGTCAGCTTTTACCAGTTTTCTAGCTTCTTCTATATTATCAGTCACAAGAATTTCTACAGCCGTAGATAATCTATTATGACATGCTTTACCAAGCGTAATGCATTCTTCAATCAGAGAAGTAAGATCTTCATGAAACTTCTCACGATAAACTGTCATCTATTAACCGAATCTACCTGATACGTAATCTTCTGTACGCTTGTCATTAGGGTTTTCAAAGATCACATTAGTATCATCTGATTCAACAACATAACCTTGGTAGAAGAAGGAAGTTCTATCTGACACACGTGCAGCTTGTTGCATATTGTGAGTAACGATAATAATGCTGTAGTCTTTCTTAAGCTCTTGCATTAAGTCTTCAATCTTAGTTGTTGAGATTGGGTCAAGGGCACTTGTAGGCTCATCCATTAGGATAACTTCAGGTTCTACTGCAAGTGTACGAGCGATACAAATTCTTTGTTGTTGACCACCAGATAAGCCATAAGCGTTATCGTTAAGACGGTCTTTAACTTCATCCCAGATAGACGCACTACGTAATGATTTTTCAACGACTTCATCGAGAATAGATTTTTTCTTAATACCGTGAACTCTCGGTCCATATGCAACATTATCATAGATTGATTTAGGGAATGGATTTGGTTTTTGGAATACCATTCCGACTCTTGTTCTTAATTCTTCAACAGACATACCGCTTTTGAAGATATCGTCTCCTCTAAATTCAATGTTACCTTCTGTACGTACAATAGGTACTAGTTCTGTCATACGGTTCATTGATTTAACGAAAGTAGATTTACCACAACCTGATGGGCCGATGATTGCATTGATATCATTTTCGTGGAAAGTTAAGTTGATATCCTGCAAGGCATGGTTGTCACCATACCAAAGGTTGAAGTTTTTCGCTTCGAATACTACTTTTTTGTCTGTTTGAATAATTGAGCTAGATTCAGTTTCCTTATTGTCTACTGTATCTTGTTTGTTAACTTGAACGTTTTTAAGTTCAGCCATATATAAAACTCCTTTAAAAATTAATATCTTTTAGAAAACTTGTTACGGATGAAGATCGCTGCTGAGTTCATCAGTAATAGAACTACTAACATAATAATGATACCTGCAGCTGCGATATACTGAAATTCTTCATTAGGCATTTTAACCCAGCTATATATTTGCATTGGCATAGCTTGGAATGAGTCTAAGAAACTATTCGGTGTGACAAGTAAAGTAGTTGGAACACCAATTACTACTAAAGGTGCTGTCTCACCAAGTGCACGTGATAAGGCTAAGATAATACCAGTGATAATACCAGGTATTGCTGCAGGTAAAATAATCTTAGAAACTGTTTGCCATTTCGTTGCACCCATACCGATTGATGCTTCTCTAACAGATGCTGGGACTGTTCTAATCGCTTCCTGTGAAGCAACAACGATAACAGGAAGAATCATCAGCGCTAAAGTAAGACCCGCTGCTAAAACTGAGTTACCTAGTGCTAAAGCACGAACAAACATCGCTAGACCTAGTAGACCAAATACAACTGATGGTACTCCTGCAAGGTTAGAAATATTAATTTTAATGAATTCAGTAAATTTGTTTTTCGGTGCATATTCTTCTAGATAAAGTGCTGTACCAACTGAAAGCACAATAGCGACAGGAGCTGTGACAACCATTAACCAAAGTGATCCAATAATCGCACCATAGAAACCAGCACTTTCTGCTCTACTTGAGTTAAAGTTTGTTAGGAATTCCATATCTAGACTATCCCAACCATCAGCAACTGTGTCTGCAATTAACATAATGAGGACCATGAGTCCAAACATAGTACAAAGGAAGAATAACCACTTTAAAATTGAGTTTCTGGTTTGTCTACCAGAACGTTTGTTGGCAATGATATCCTTATCAATCAATGTCATTTTAGTATTCCTCCTTGAATCTGTTTGTTAACCATGAAGATATTATGTTCATAATTAATGTCATGACAAACAATGCCATACCTACAGCGAATAAGCTGTAATATAGATTTGTACCGAATGCTGCATCACCAGAAGTAATCTGTACAATAAAACCAGTCATAGTTTGTAATGGTTCTGTTACATCAAAGCTTGCATTTGGAGTTGAACCTGCTGCAATTGAAACAATCATTGTTTCACCAATTGCACGAGAAATTGCCAGTACAAATGATGCAATAATCCCAGAGAAAGCTGCAGGAATAACGACTCTAACCGCTGTTTCTAATCGAGTTGCTCCCATACCTAAAGAACCTTCTCTCATTGAGGCAGGTACAGAGCTCATCGCATCTTCACTTAGACTTGCAATCATAGGGATAATCATAACACCAACAACAAGACCAGCAGATACGGCATTATATAGACCAAAACCATCGTAAATAGATTGAAGGATTGGGTTAACAAAGTTAATAGCGAAGAAACCATAAACTACTGTAGGAATACCTGCCAATACTTCTAGGATTGGTTTAATCAATCGTCTAACCTTATCAGATGCATATTCACTTAAATAAATAGCGGCACCTAGTCCAATTGGAATTGCAACAATTGCTGCAATAACTACAATTTTCATTGTTCCCATTATAAGTGCCCAAATTCCCCACTCACCATCTCCAACGTATGGTTGCCACGTAGTAGATAAGAGAAATTCAGTTATCGGTACTCTTGAAAAGAATTCAAAAGACTGTGAAATTAATGTATATAGAATACCGATTGTAGCCACGATCGATACTAAAGTTATCACTAATAAGATAATTGGAATAATTCTTTCAAACGTATTTGATTTATTTCTTGTGTTCTCTACTACTTGTTCACGAATTTTATTATTACTCATCTGAAACCTCTCTTTACTTTAAAAATGGACGGGGATATAAAAATCATCCCGTCCATTGTTATAAGATTTTATACTTATTGTTCTAAGTTTGGAAGTTTAGAAAGTTCTTCTTCAAGCGCGTCGTCTTCAAGAGGTACATATCCAACTTCTTCTGCAGCTGATTGTGAATTTTTAAGAGTGTATTCCATGAATGTATGGAATGTTTCATTCTCTTCTAAAGCTGAGTTACTAGCGTAAACGTAAAGTGGACGAGATAATGGATAAGAGAAGTCCATTACGTTTTCAAATGATGGTTCAACAGCTTCTTCACTGTCTGGACCAACAATGTTTACAGCTTTAAGCTGATCAGCATTTGCTTGGTAGAAGCTATAACCGAAGAAACCAATTGCATTTTGATCTCCTACTACAGAAGAAACAACCTGGTTAGTGTCTTGGATTAATTGTCCTTGAACACCTTCTTCTTCCATAACTTCTTCATTGAAGAAATCGTGAGTTCCGTGTGATTGGTCAGGACCGTATGCAGTGATAGGTTCTTCAGGGAAGTCTTCACGAACATCAGACCAGTTTTCAGCCTCACCTGAGTAGATTGTTTGTAGTTCTTCAAAAGTTAAATCTTCTACAAAGTCGTTTGCTGGATTGACAGCAACAGTTAATCCATCAGTTGCAACTAAAAATTCAGTGTACTCGATTCCTGCTTCTTCAAGTGCATCGATTTCCTCTTGTTCAATTCCACGTGATGCGTTAGCGAATTGAGCAGAACCGTCGATTAATGCACTGAAACCAGATCCAGTTCCGTTACCACCTAGTTCAACAGCAACACCGTGATCAGCATTGAAGTCTTCAACTAGTAAGTTTAGAATCGGGAATACTGTTGATGAACCTTCACCAGCGATTTGCTCATCATCTTCGTTTACAGAACCTGTAACTTCTGCTGATGATCCACTTTCTGAACTTTCATCTTCAGTTCCTTCTTCAGTACTTTCGTCTTCAGACCCTTCCTCAGTAGTCTCTTCAGAACCAGTATCTTCTTCAGTACTAGTGTCTTCTTCAGAGCCAGAACCAGAACATGCAGCTAAAATGAACATTAAGCTCATTAGTAGCGCAGCAAGAAATAAATTCTTCTTCATCGCCAAAATTCCTCCAATTAAGTATTAATTATTGTTACATACATATTCTAAGGAAGTATTGTAAATCTAAAATAAATGTAGTGTAAAGATTATGTAAATACAAAAATACCCGAATAAATTCGGGTATTAATAGCTGCCATATTCGAGTTCTTGATAAAATTCTGACGCATCGTAATTATGAAGTGGTTCTTCATCTTGACCATAGTAGATCTCGTAGTATTTTTGAACAACATCCTGTCCCATGTATTGGGCAGGGAAGAATGGTACTGTACTTGGCAATGTTGGGAAGATAATTGAGAAGGCCATATCAGGATCATCATATGGTGCATATCCTAGATAAGTTTGGTTCAAGACAGGATCACCATCTCTAAAACTTTCCGCCGTTCCTGTTTTACCAGCGGCCTTAGGTTCCAGTTCGTGATATGCATCCCAACCTGTTCCATACATATCTCTTCTTTGGTCATGTGTATTAAACACATCGTAGAACCCTGCTTGTATTTGGTTTAGTTGTTCATTTGTAATCGGTATCGTATTCAATACGTTAGTGCCATATGAACGGATGACTTGTCCTTTATCATTTGCATTTGAACCTCTGACTTCTTTAGCTAAGTGTTGCTGGACACGTTTGCCATCATTTGCAAATGTAGACATGTACTGAGATAACTGTAGTGCAGTATATGTGTCATATTGGCCAATTGCTAAGTTTAAAAGATTTGTTGCGTTAAGCTGTGGTGCAAGACCCGTCGCTTCATTAGGTAGGTCTATACCTGTTGAAATACCTAGACCAAACTGATTGAGACCATTTCTTAAATCATAGCCTGCTTGATCGATATCTGTAGGTAATGCCATATTCTGTGAATAATCTAGACCTAGTAAACCAAGTGCTACCTTAAACATATAAGTATTGGATGATACCATTAATGCCCTTTGATCATCTACAGGTTCTCTACCATCTGGATTAAAGAATGAAGCTCTCGGTTGGTCACTCGAAATATAGAGTGGTTCATCGATTACGACTTCGCCTACTTCAAAGACATCCTCTTGATAGCCAGTCGCAACTGTTGCCCCTTTAATAGAAGAACCTGGTACATAGGTCGCTGTTAAAGTGCCATAATCGTAATCGACAATATCTCCATCATCATTGATTGTCTTACCGACCATCGCTAAAATATCACCATTATTTGGATCTTGTACGACTAGTTGAACTGTGTCGATGTATTCAGGAATAATCGTATAATCAAGATCCCCTCTTGTTTCATCCATTTCAACAATTTCTTCAGCGAGATCTCGAATTCCAGTTAAGTGGTGTTCTGCAATCTCCTCGAGTTCCTTTTGAAGTTCTATATCGATTGTGAGGTAAAGATCGTCTCCAGCTTTACCCTCTTCTATAGTCTCTTCACCGATTATCCGACCGGATTTATCTGTGGTGTATTTCACTTGAGGTTTCTTGCCGCGTAGTACATCCTCATATTGGAATTCTAAATAAGACTTACCGACCCTATCATTTCTCGAGTAACCAAGTGCCTGATAGTATTCAACGAGCTCTCTAGGTAATCCTTCTTCATTTGTTGATACTTCTCCTAGTATCGTTCTGAGTGAGTCATCATGCGGATACGTTCGTTGCCAATCTAAGCCTGTTGTTATTCCGGTGAGTTGATCTAAGTCTTCATTAATAGAAGCAAATTCTTCTTCTGTCACATCTTCACTTTTTACGATGACAGGATTGAGCTCACTTGCTGATGCCATCTCAACATAGATTGCAATAATATTTAAATCTTCTTCTCTTAGGACTGAATCTGCAAATTCTTCGTCAATCATTTCATAGGCTTCTTCATTGAATTCATTCTGAGAAATGCCACCATTTTCTAGTAAAGTTACCTGTTCTGGCATCACTTGTTCGAGTTCATTGGGATAATTATTTATAATAAAGTCTTGCTTATCTCTAAGTGATAAGCTGCTCGTATCCATCGTTAGGTATGAACTTAACTCTTCAGCTACATCCATAATTTCATAATTAGACATGTTTCTATGCCGCGTGAAATAGATCGCTTGTTCAGCTGAGTTCCCAACGAGTAAGTTGCCGTTCCTATCGTATATTTCTCCTCGTGGTACACTCTGATTGATTTCTACATATTGCGCATTTTCAACTTGTTCTTGATATGTATCACCTAAGACAATTTGTAAGTATCCAAGTCTAATAATGATGACTAGAAATAAACCAAAAATAACTAACATCAAAATATTAATTCTTGCTCGAAGCACTTGTTTATTTATTGCATCTAAGCTTTTTATTTTTGCACGTTTCACACAAATCAAACCCTTTAATAAAGTCCACATCATTTTAACATATTTTTAAGTATATCCGTTAAATAAAAAAAAGACGAGGAAAAATCCTCGTCTTCAAATTATAAAATATTATTTAGCTGCTTGGTAAAGTTCGTTAACTTTGTCCCAGTTAACTACGTTCCAAATTGCACTTAAATATTCAGGGCGTTTGTTTTGATATTTAAGGTAATAAGCATGTTCCCAAACGTCTACACCAAATACAGGTGTTTTACCTTCTGTAAGTGGGTTATCTTGGTTAGGTGTTGTAGCAATTTCTAATGAACCATTGTTTACAACTAGCCAAGCCCAACCTGATCCAAAGCGACCAGCTGCAGCAGCTTCAAATTCTTCTTTAAATTTGTCAACTGAACCAAATGCTGATTCAATTGCATCTTTAAGTTCACCAGTTAATTCTTTTTGTTCTGGAGATAATAATTCCCAGAATAATGAGTGGTTGTAGTGTCCTCCACCGTTGTTACGAACAGCAGTCTTGATGTCTTCTGGTACAGAGTTTAAGTTTTTAACAATTTCTTCGATAGATTTAGACTCAAGATCAGTACCTTTAACTGCATCGTTTAATTTTGTTACATAAGTGTTATGGTGCTTAGAATGGTGAATCTCCATTGTTTCTTTGTCAATTGTTGGTTCTAATGCATCATAAGCATATGGTAATTCTGGTAATTCAAAAGCCATAAATAAAAATCTCCCTTCAAAATTGTTTACATCCTAAATATAGCAATTTGATGTTAGAATAACAATTAGATTGCTTAAATCAAAATAAAATAAGACCTTAGTCCTATTAAATAATATTGAGGATGATAACATGAAATATTTTGAGTTTCTTAAACGTCTATTAATGTTTAAGAAGTACCCACTCTTTAGAACTGTACCCTTCAGGTACTTGCTTTTAAACATACTTTTAGTATCTATTTTAATTTCTTTACCCTACATAAGTTCTATGTTTTCAACTGCTAATACCTTTGGTGAGCTAGATGAAATTCAAAATGAAGTTCCTGACTTTACTATAGAAAATGGGCAGTACAAAGGTGAGGACAAGATAATCAATTTAAACGGTGACTCAGTACTGTTTACTGAACAACTCAGTCAAGATAATGTTGAAGAAATTAATGATGATGTGCTCCTTGGTTTTTTATCCGATGGTTTATATATTTCTGATTTTCAAAATGGAACATTTTCCTATAGTTTAATCGGTGATGTAAATGATAAAGAGAGTTTAGAGAGTTTTATCACGACGCAGATGTCTAGTTTGTATTTCTACATTATTATGTATGTTACAATATATGTCATTGTAATATATTTCTTTGTCTTTACTATAATGTTAATACTATCATTTATACTTAGTGGATTAGCCAAAGTCGGTAATAAAAAGACAGACTATATGAACTGGTTTAAAATCGGCTCATATGCAATCTTAATACCCGCTTTAATTATAGGCATTATCCAAACCAGCACAGGTTTGTTTCTCTGGCAGATATTTATTCTTGCTTTAATTCCTTTCGTGTATTATTATAAAAAGCTACCTGTGAAAAATAAAACACAAAGCTAAGGCGTCAAGGTTACATTCCACAGATTTTTTTATTATAATGAAATTATAAAATGAGTAAAATAGATTAGGGGCTTGTATATGTCTGAAATTACACATCGTACAAAAACTAGAAAAGTTAGAGTTGGCGATCTTACAATCGGCGGTGCCGATGAGATTATTATTCAAAGTATGACAACGACGAAAACACACGACGTTGAAGCAACAGTTGCACAAATCAAAGAACTTGAGGAAGCAGGTTGTCAGGTTGTTCGTGTCGCGTGTCCGAAAGAAGAAGATGCATTAGCGATTGCTGAAATTAAAAAGCAAATCAACATTCCGCTAGTTGTCGATATACATTTTGACTACAAGTTGGCTTTACTTGCCGTCGAGGGCGGTGCGGATAAAATCCGTATTAATCCTGGTAATATTGGACGTAGAGAAAAAGTTGAAGAAGTTGTTAAAGCATGTAAGGCAAAAGGCATTCCAATACGTATTGGCGTCAATGCCGGAAGCTTAGAAAGACACATCATTAAAAAATATGGCTACCCTACTGCTGATGGTATGGTTGAAAGTGCCTTACATCACATTCAAATTCTAGAAGAATTAGACTTCCATGATATTATCGTTTCAATGAAAGCTTCTGATGTTAACTTAGCAATTGAAGCATATGAGAAAGCATCAAAAGCATTTGACTACCCATTACACATTGGTATCACTGAAAGTGGTACATTGTTTGCTGGTACAGTCAAGAGTGCCGCAGGTTTAGGTACAATTATTTCTAAAGGTATCGGAAATACAATGCGTATTTCATTATCTGCAGATCCAGTTGAAGAAGTAAAAGTTTGTAAGGAATTGCTAAAAACATTTGGTCTTGCATCAAATGCTGCAACACTTATTGCATGTCCGACATGTGGACGTATTGAAATTGATTTAATTTCAATTGCCAATGAAATGGAAGAGTACATCTCTACAGTAAAAGCACCACTTAAAGTTGCTGTACTTGGATGTGCTGTAAATGGTCCAGGTGAAGCACGTGAAGCTGATATCGGAATCGCAGGTGCACGTGGTGAGGGACTACTGTTCATGCATGGTAAAACTGTTAGAAAAGTTCCTGAAGAAACAATGGTAGATGAACTCAAGAAAGAGATTGACATCTTAGCTGAAGAATACCATGAGAAAAAGCGTTTAGAAAAAGAAGAATTAAAGAGTAACTCATAAAGAATGGTGGAGATCGAATATTGATCTCCACCATTTTTGTTTACTATATTCTATGAATTCTCAAAACTAGGCACATTTCTCACATAAGCCATACAATTCAACTTTATGACTGTTGATAGTCAGACCACCTAATTCTTTTTGCCATTCGCCAACAGGACAATAGTTAATTACTTTAGTTTCACCACATTTTTCACATATAAAGTGATGGTGATGATGATCTGTACAAGAAATTTTGTACTGCATCTCGCCAGAGAATGTTGTTTGTTCGAGTACATTAATATCATTTAAGGTATGAAGATTTCTATAGATTGTATCGTAACTAATACCTGGATATTCTTCATTCATGATTTCCTGAATTTCTTTAGCGGATAAATATCTCTCATCCTCTATAAAAATTTCAATCATTCTCAGTCGTTTCTTAGTGACTTTAAAATTTGCCTCTTGTAACATCGCTTTATAATCATTGAGTTCTTTGTGCATTTTTAACAACTCCTACACGGTTTAATAATAAGGTAATTAGCAGGATTAAAATAGATACAAGTACTATTGTGCCTCCTGGTGAAATATCTAAATGATAACCTAAAAATAAACCTACAATTACTGAAATTTCGCCAAAGACAATACTGACAATCATCAACTGCTTGAAACTTGAAGTTATTCTCATGGCACTTGCAACTGGTAAGGTCATCATGGCACTTACAAGTAAGATACCAACAATTCTCATCGATGCACTGATGACAAGTGCGACGAGTACAATAAATATAATATGAATATATTTGCTTAGTTTCATCACGCCAGCGTACTCTTCATCAAAGGAAATAAAGAACATCTCCTTATACAGTAAGAAGACAAAAGCTAAAACAATAACGCCAATAATACTGATTAGAATTAAGTCATTAAAGCTTACTGCACTAATGCTACCAAACAAGTAGCCAAATAAATCTTGATTAAAGCCATTTGCTAAAGATAAAAATAAGACACTTAGAGCAATACCAAGACTCATAATAATCGGAATGGCAATCTCTGAATAATGTTTATATAAACCTCTTAGCTTTTCTATTCCTAGAGCACCAATGACAGAAAAGATTACGCCTGAAATCACTGGATTGATGATGATATTAAAAATCGATGAGATATACACACCGAATGCAATACCCCCTAGAGCAACGTGACTCAGGGCATCCGCAATCAATGATAATCGTCTTACAACAATGAAAGTACCTAATAGTGGTGCAATTAATCCAACTATGAGTCCACTAACAAATGAATATCTCATAAAATCATAATTTAAAATTGCTTCTATCACTTACAGCACTCCCTTTGATGATTATGTGAAACCAACTGAAGTGGAAAACCGTAAATTTTCGATAGCTCTGCTTCACCTAGGTTTTTAAATTCTTCATTAGTACCATGAAAATGTAAGTGCTCATTCAAACATGCCACTCGGTCTGCATTATCTACTACGACCCCAATATCATGAGTAACAAGTAGTATCGTCACATTCTCACGTTTTAATTTAAGTAAGACATTATAGAAATCTTTTACATGTTGACTATCAATACCTTCAGTAGGTTCATCCATAATTAGAACCGAAGGCTTATTGACTAGTGCCCTTGCAATAAATACACGCTGTGTTTGTCCACCAGATAAGTTAGATACATTTTGATTTTTTAAGTTCTTAATATCCAGTAACTCCAACACTTCATCTAACCGTTCATAATCTTTTTTAGAAAATCTTTTAAATAATCCACGTTCTTTAGTTAAACCACTTAAGACAACTTCCTTAACCGTCGCTGGAAATCCCTTAGCATTCGCTGCTGCTTTTTGAGATACATAACCGATCTCTTGCCAGGCATTGAATGACTTCCTCTGATTGCCATTAATTAAAATTTCACCTTCTTGTAATTTATACACCCCAAGAATCAATTTTAATAAGGTAGATTTACCTGAGCCGTTTGGTCCGACTATAGCTAGAAATTCACCTTTGTTAATGGCAAAGGAAATGTGCTTTAAAGCAGGTGTCGCTTCCAATTTATCTTTATATTGAAAACTGACATTTTTAAGTTCAAATACTGGTGTTACCATATCTACACTCCTTTATCTACCTTGGTTATTATAATGGAATGGTTACGATTTGTAAATAGGAATGATTACGAAAAAACTGTACTTGGTCATAAATTGACTAAGTACAGTTTTAGATTCTTAATTATTTTATTCTAATTCTGAAATCGCTGGATTGATTTTAGTAAGAAGATTTGGATCAAATTCTCCACTTCTAATCATATCAATCTCATGTTTATATGGTGCTAAGCGATTTGACTTATCTGGACCAACAAATGGTGTTTCTAAGATTTTAGGAATATCTTTGAACTCAGGGTGATTGATAATGTAAGTTAATGCATCAAAACCTAGATATCCAAATCCAAAGTTCTCATGTCTATCTTTATGGGCACCAACATCATTTTTAGAATCATTCATGTGTAAGACTTTAATTCGATCGATACCAATGATTTTATCAAACTCATTTAAGACTCCATCGAAGTCATTCTTAATATCATAACCAGCATCGTGGACGTGACATGTATCAAAAGTAACACTCAGTCTTTCATTGTTTGTGACACCGTCAATAATCTGTGCCAGTTCTTCAAATGAGCGTCCGATTTCGGTGCCTTTCCCTGCCATGGTTTCTAAAGCAATTTGTACATTATTCTTATTTGTTAAGACTTCATTTAGTCCTTCAATAATTTTCTTAACTCCGGCTTCACTACCTGCACCGACATGTGATCCTGGATGTAGGACAATCTGACTAGCTCCCAGTGCTTCAGTTCTTACTATCTCTTCTTGGAGAAAATCCACACCTAGATTAAACACATTCTCTTTTTCTATATTAGCGATGTTAATAATATAAGGTGCGTGAACGACAAAATCACTAATACCAAGTTCTGTCATCTTTTGATGCCCTTTTTCAATGTTTAAATCTTCGATTTTTTTACGTCTCGTATTTTGTGGTGCACCAGTATAGATCATGAAAGTATTCGCGCCATAAGATGCTGCTGTTTCTACAGATTCTTCAAGCATCTTTTTACCACTCATTGATACGTGTGATCCGAGTAACATAGTTATCCACCCCTACTTATTTTCTCTTTGTTTACGTTTCTTTTCATTTCTTGATTTAGCCTTAGCGTAACGACGTCTTTCTTGACGTTCTAACTCTTCTTTTTGGTACTTAATTTTTTTCTTATAACCTGGTTTTACTTTTTTAGGACTACGTACTTTATAGTTCTGTGTCTTATTCGTTTTAGAACGGTTGGTTCTAGACTTTCTAGTTGTACGGTCCTTGATTTCTTTAAGTTCCCCACCGCGAATATCTTCATGATTAAAAACATAACCCTTACTTTCTAACTCATTGATTGCGTGTGCTTCTGACGGTTCATACAAGGTGATTGCTACACCTGAATATGTCCCACGACCCACACGACCCGAACGATGCGTAAAGAATTCTATCTGTTTAGGAATATCATAATTGATGACATGTGAGGCACCATCAAAGTCTAAACCTCGTGCAGCTAAATCACTTGCTACAACCCAGTGGTACTTCAAGCCTTCTATATTTTTGATTTCCTGGCTTCTTTCACGTGGCTTTAAGCCTCCGTGGAAAATGCCAACGTTGATGCCTTCTTCTTTTAAGTAAGCATATAATTCGTCTGCACGTTCACGGGAATTGGCAAAAATGAGTCCAATATAAGGCGTAATCGTACGTGTTAACTCCAAGGTCTTTTCAAATTTAGAACGACCTTTTACTGGCACTAAACTATAATGTATTGATGCCTTATTTTTAGGTGTATCAATAACGATAATTTCAGTTTCTCCGATGTACTTCTCAAGGAAATGTTTTAAAGGTTCTGGAATCGTAGCTGAGAAAACTAAAAACTGACTCTGGTGAGAAATGCGCTTAGAAATATAATCCACATCATCCATAAATCCTAAATCTACCATAAGATCTGCTTCATCGATTACGATCGTTTTAGCATAATGAATATCTAAAGCTTGATTATCGATTAAATCTCTAATACGTCTTGGCGTGCCAATTACTATCTGCGGTTCTTGACTCGCTCTTTCTTCATCACGCTTTAAATCTGTTCCGCCTATAAATGCACGAACAGTCACACCATCAAAATTTTCAACTACTTTTTTTGCCATATTTTCTAATTGTTTGGCTAATTCTCTAGTTGGTGCTAAAATAATCGTTTGTGTAGATTTCTTTTCATGGTCTATACCTTGAATCAAAGGTAAGAGGAAAGCGTGACTTTTACCACTACCTGTCGCTGACTGTGCAACAACATTATTTCCTTTCATCACTCTAGGGATAACGCGTTCTTGTACTAATGTTGGATGGGTAAAGCCGATTTTCTCTATTGCACTTAGCATTGTGTCATCAAATTCAAATCTTTTAAATGCTTTGGACATATTTGTCACCTGTTCCTTTCAAACTCTACATAATTATAACTAAAATTCACTAATTACGCTATACAATTACAATAGTTGACTTGATGATTTGAAAGTGAATCAAAATCAAGTATAATCATTATTAAGGAGGAGTTTCATTTATGGATATTATTAAAATTTCACCGCGTGGGTATTGTTATGGTGTCGTTGATGCAATGGTCATTGCAAGAAACGCATCCTTAGACAAAACTCTACCGCGTCCTATATATATTCTCGGTATGATCGTACACAATAAACATGTAACGGATGCTTTTGAAGAAGAAGGTATCATTACATTAGATGGCCCAAACCGTTTAGAAATCTTAGAACAAATTGACCATGGTACAGTAATATTTACTGCACATGGGGTATCACCACAAGTTAAAGAAAGAGCCAAAGAAAAAGGTCTAGTATGCATAGATGCGACATGTCCAGACGTAGAATTCACACATGATTTAATTAGAGAAAAAACAAAAGATGATTATCATGTGATTTATATTGGTAAGAGAAATCACCCAGAACCTGAAGGTGCTGTCGGCGTTGCACCTGGACAAGTACACCTGATTGAAACACCTGAAGATGTTGGAAATTTACCAGATTTCCTTTCTGATAAAAAACTCATTGTAACTAACCAAACAACAATGAGTCAGTGGGATGTCAGCCACTTAATGGACGACCTTAAAACACGTTACCCACACATCGAAGTGCATAAAGAAATTTGTCTTGCAACACAAGTAAGACAAGAAGCAGTTGCTGAACAAGCAGGAGAAGCTGACTTACTTATTGTAGTCGGAGATCCTAAGAGTAATAACTCAAACCGTCTCGCTCAAGTGTCTAAGGAAATTGCACATACTAATGCATACCGCATTAGTTCCTTAAATGAATTGGACAATTCTTGGTTAGAAGGTGTTGAAAAAGTTGCAATTACTGCCGGTGCTTCGACACCTACACCGATTGTTAAAGAGGTTATTGATTACATTAAGAACTATAACATCGAAGAGCAAAAAACACCTGAGTCAGTTGTACCGATGAGAAAAATCTTACCAAAAATTAAAAATCCTACTCCAGTTAAAATTATGGAATAGTGAAATACGAAAGCGCTTGGGACAAAGATCCCAAGCGCTTTTACTTTGTTATTCAAATGGATTAGTATTCACGGTTGATGCATAGACTGTGACATCACTATACTTTTCTATTAATGATTGTAAACCATCAACCATCACTACTTCTAAATAGTGTCCAGCATCTATAATATTCCATCCGGCTAGTTTTGCATCATATGCTTCATGATACTTAACGTCACCTGTAATTAAAACATCCACGTCTTTTTTAAATACATCATTTACATAGGACATACCGGACCCACCGATAATTGCGACCTTGTTTATTGGGTTATCATTTGCTTTAACTAGGTTAACAATCTTTCTATCCATTACGGTTTCTAGTCTGTTTACTAAATCATCAAGAGATTCCCCAAATTGAAAACTCACACCAAGTCCTTCATTCTTATTCATATCAATAGTAATAATATCAAAAGCTGGAGTTTCAAATGGATGGTACTTATAGATTGCAGCAACGACTGCTTCAGTATCTTTAGCATCAAATATACATTCTAAGACAAATTCTTCAACATGTTCTAACTCATCACTTTTACCTAGCGTTGGATTTGCATTTTCACTAGGTTTAAATTGACCTTGAACCTCATATTCAAAACTCACTTCGGAATATTCACCCATCTTACCTACAGGTGCATATTTAAGCATATTTTCCTTGAACTGCTCTTTTTCTTCACTTGTAATATTAATTCTTAGCTTTTTAAAGTGACCCGCTAGTGGCAGTAACACTTCCGTGTCTTCAAAACCAAGTTTACTTACTATCATGTGACTTACACCATTTGTCTGATGATCAAGATTCGTATGCATGGCTATTAGATTAATATCATGTTTAATTAATTTTCTAATAATCTTCCCAATTCCCGATTCAGTTATAGCTGATAATTTTGAAAAGATGAGTGGGTGGTGGGCAACAATAACATTCGCACCAAAGTCGATTGCTTCATCGACAGTGGATGCGTGACAATCGAGTGTGGTCAAAACCCCCGTCACCTCGTTATTCATATCTCCGACAAGTAAGCCTGTATTATCCCAAGGTTCACTATCATTAAAGGGGGCTATTGTATCAAGAACTTTAAATAAATCTTTAACTGTGGTCATGATCAATCACCTCATTTAAAACTTGTAACTCTTTTTTAAGCTCAGTAATTTTATTTATATTTTTTTCTGTTTCTTTAATACCAAGAAGAATTTTTTCAATATGTTGTTTTTCACGTTTTAAATCATCGATAAATAAATCCGTTCTTCTCACTAAGTTTAAAGGTCCAAATTTCAGTTCTCTTTCACTATAAGCTGGCTTATCCGGACTATAATCAAAAACAATAACATCGTAAAAATGTGGGCCATCTTTATATTGTCGTTCATCACTTACACAGTAGTTGAGTCTAGCCATGACTTGTCTCACCTTATAAGGGTAAGTATTTGCCTGAGCGATAATTCTTGGATTTCCTGATACGTTTTTAAAGCCACTTTCAATAATAGATGCTATTAGTGGTCCGCCCATTCCGCATATTGTAATCGTATCGACTTGATCCGTTTCATTTAAAATTTTCAAACCATCACCAAAGCGAACTTCAATCTTATCATCCATGTTTTTTTCTTTCACATTTTTTACTGATGAGTCAAAGGGTCCCTCTACAACTTCTCCACAAATTGCAGATTGACACAAACCATTTTCAATCGCATAAATCGGAAGATATGCATGGTCTGAACCAATATCAACCAAAGTATTACCAATAATATAATCTGATACTAATCTCAATCGTTCTTTTAACATAAATTCGCTCCTGTACAGAAAAAGACTCTCAAAACTTGAGAGTCTTTTAGAAATAATTATTGTTCAGAGAAGAATTGATATAAAGCAGTAAGTTCTTCATCTGCAATTTGATCAGCTGAGAATGCAGGCATTGAACCTTTACCATCACGAACTGTCGTTGTGAATGTTTCTTCATCTAGGCTAGTACCAGCTAAAGCAGGCCCCATACCACCAGAGAAGTCTTGACCGTGACATGATGCACAGTTATCGCGTGCGATACCCTCAGCATCTACGTCACCGCTTGATGCCTCTTCGCCGCCACCTGATTCTTCTGAAGCACCTTCTTCTGATGCTACATCTTCTTCACCGTCATCAGTCGCCCCTACACCTGAAAGTAGGAAAACAAGTCCAACTCCTAAGAAGATAATCAGTAAAAATGGAATTATAGGATTTTTATTCAATTTGTTACCCCCTCAATACATGGATTTAATCTCATATTCAATTGTATCTCAATTTGTGACAAAGTCAAAACAATTTTGAGAAAAAATTACACATATTAGTCCATAAAATCTTTTAATTTTTTACTTCTTGAAGGATGTCTGAGTTTTCTTAAAGCCTTCGCTTCTATTTGACGAATTCGCTCTCTTGTAACCCCAAATACCTTACCAACTTCTTCAAGTGTTCTCGTACGTCCATCATCTAAACCAAATCGTAGACGAAGTACATTTTCTTCACGGTCCGTCAACGTTTCTAGAACATCTTCAAGCTGCTCTTTTAATAATTCATAAGCAGCATGATCGGAAGGACTTTGTGCCTCTTGGTCTTCTATAAAGTCACCAAGGTGGCTGTCATCCTCTTCACCGATTGGTGTTTCCAGTGATACAGGTTCTTGGGCAATTTTTAGAATTTCTCGAACCTTATCAGCTGGTAAATCCATCTCTTCACCAATTTCTTCAGGTGTTGGTTCACGACCTAAATCTTGTAATAATTGACGTTGAATACGGATTAATTTGTTAATCGTTTCAACCATGTGAACCGGAATACGAATTGTTCTAGCTTGGTCTGCAATTGCTCTAGTAATAGCTTGGCGAATCCACCAAGTTGCATAAGTAGAGAATTTGAAACCTTTAGTAAAGTCGAATTTCTCAACAGCTTTAATTAGACCCATATTCCCTTCTTGAATTAAGTCTAAAAATAACATCCCGCGGCCGACATAACGTTTAGCAATACTAACAACAAGACGTAAATTTGCTTCAGCTAGACGTGCACGTGCCACTTCGTCGCCTTCTTCAATTTTTTTGGCAAGTTCAACTTCTTCTGAAGCTGATAAGAGATCAACACGCCCAATCTCTTTTAAATACATTCTAACTGGGTCATTAATTTTAACACCTGGAGGTGCACTCATATCATGTAGGTTAAGTTTCTCATCTTTATCAGATGCATCTTTTTCATTGACCATTTGAATGTCATTTTCATTTAACTCATCGAAAAATTCGTCCATGGCATCGGAATCAAGTTCAAAATTGGCAAGCTTATCGGCTACTTCTTCGTGAGAAAGTTGACCTTCTTTCTTACCCTTATCTAACAGATAAGTTTTAACCTGCTCAATGCTAGTAAAATCAATATCTTTTGTATCAGCAATAGCTGCTTTTTTGTTCGCCATATTGTGCCTCCTAGTTATAAAAAACTACATCTTATGAATTCTATTCAGTTCTATTATTTCCTGAGTGAGCTTAAGTTGTAGTTCTACATCATTGTCACGCTCTGCTAATTCCAATTGACGAGATAAAAGCTCAATTTCGTTTTCATTATTTCTTATACCACTTAAGTCTTCTAAGTAATCATTTATTTCACTCTCTGAGACATCCTGATGAATCCTCATATTATCTAAGTCAATCAGTGTGTCTGTCAGTGCGCCGTCTATATAGTTAAGGGCTAAAGAAATATCAAACACTTCATGTGTTTCAAAATAAACACAAAGTCCTCTAACTATATCATAATATGGTTGATAAGTTAAGATATTTTCATCAAGCTTTTCACTGTATGTCTCCAAGTATTCTGGGTGGGACATCATGATGCGTGTTAAATATCTTTCTTTTTTCTGCCTGAGACTTAAAGTGGTTCTATTGACTTCAGGTTCAGTATAGGTTGCTTCCTGTGTAACCATTGTTGATGGCATTCTGTTTTTAAGCGCATCTTTGTCAATATCGAAGATAGATGATATTACAGTAACCAACCGTTCTCTAGTTAGTGAATCTCTTACAAATTTTAAATCCTCAATCACTACACTTAGGTTCTGATTGATTTTCATGTCGTTGGCTCCGGCATCCGATTTCAATTTTTCCGCCTTAAATTGAAGATAGTGCTGCATCTGTTTTTCGATAAAATTCTCAAAACTCTCAGTACCGTATTTTTCTATATATTCATCAGGGTCCATTCCCTCAGGCAGTTTTTGAACATACACATTCAGGCCTTCATGTAAGAGTGCGTCGCCGACCTTTAATGTTGCATTTTGCCCAGCCTTATCACCATCAAACATAATCGTAGTGTTTGATGACAAGCGTTTTAATAAGGTCAAATTCTCCCGACTCAGCTCTGTTCCCATGGTCCCGACAATATGTTGAACATTAGTCATCTTAACCTTTAGGACGTCCATATGCCCTTCCATAAGAATGACATTATCCATTTTTCTAATGTGTTTCCTTGCATCAGCTAAGTTGAAGAATAGTTCTCTTTTTTTAAATATATCGGTTTCTGGTGTGTTTAAATACTTCGGTTCACTACCATCTATGCTCCGAGCTGTAAAACCAATGTGATTACCTTGATGATTCTTAATCGGAATCATAATCCGTCCGACAAATCGATCATAGTAAGAAAAATTTTCTTCGTTCCTAGATAGTAGCCCTGCTTGATAGGCCGATTCTTCATTATACCCTTGCTCTAGCAATGCATTTTTTGCAAAGTAAGACATCGCAGGAGCAAAGCCTATTTTTTCTTGTCGAATCAGGTCCGTTGTAAATCCTCTATCAAGTAAATATTGTAGAGGTTGATTTCCTTCATTCGTATTCATTAACAGATGATGGTATAAGTCAGTCATATATTCATGCATCTTGATCTGTGACATATCACCTTGATCAACTTCAACTTCATCAGTTTCAATCTTAATGTCTAATGGTTCACCGAGTTTTTTTGCCGCTTCTGTAAAACTAATATTTTCAATTTCCATTAGGAATTGAAAAACATTACCACCCTTTTTACAGCCGAAACAATGTGCAATCTGTTTGTCCGGACTTACTGAAAAGGATGGTGTTTTCTCGTCATGAAACGGGCACAGACCAACATAGTTACGCCCGCGTCTCTCAAGTTTAATATAGCTTGAAACTAAGTCTATTATGTCGGTCTGTGTTCTTATTTTTTCAATTGTTTCCTCGGGTATTTTCAAATAATCACCCTCTGATATTACTTTCGCTATCTACATATCTCATTATAGCATTCGCGGTTTCTTCAATGGCCTTATCAGATACATCAATTACTGGACAGCCAATTTTTCCAATTATTTCATCAAAATAAGATAGTTCCTCATCTATTCTTGAGCCATTCGCGTACATCGCAGTATCTTTTAGGCCAAGCTGTGATAGTCTTTCTTTTCTGATTCTATTTAATGTTTCTGGATTAATTCTAAGGGCCACACACTTTTTAGGATTGACCTCAAATAATTCTTGAGGGGGTTTAACTTCTGGAACTAGTGGAACATTCATAACCTTATATTTTTTTAAGGCTAAAAATTGAGATAATGGGGTTTTCGATGTACGAGATACACCAATTAATATAATATCTGCCTTAGCTAAGCCGCTCGTATCCTTGCCATCATCATATTTAACTGCAAATTCAATTGCTTCAATTTTTTTAAAGTAATCTTCGTCTAATCGGTGGACTCTTCCCGGTTCATTTAATGGTACTTGGCCAGTTGCATTAGAGATTTCACGTATTAATGGGCCCATAACATCGATATAAGAAATTTCTTCTTGAACCATTTCAGCATCTATGTACTCTCTTAATGAAGGGGTGATTATAGTGTATACAACTAAAGCATCTTTACTTTTAGCTAAATCGATGACATCATCAATATCTTCAGTAGAGTCTACATAGGGGTAACGAATTATAATATTATCTGGAGCATCAAGATCGAATTGTGAGAGACAAGCTTTTGTGACTAGTTCACCTGTTTCTCCTACAGAGTCTGATGCAACGATTACTTTTAAGTTTGTCATATATAATCACTCCATTAAGTTTACGAATACTTTTGTAATATTAGTTTTAGTGATTCGACCGATGACTTCTAAATTATCATCTACATCTTTAACGACTGGTAGAGAGTCAATTTGACGGTCAATAAGCTGTTTTGCTGCGTACAAAAGTGAATCATCTGCGTAACATACAGTTATATTAGGCTTTCTCATCATAATTGTACTAACCGAAGTGTTTTCAATATCACTAAAGCTCATCGTGCCTTTGAGTAAGTCTTTTCTTGAAACAACGCCTTGCAACGTTTTTACTTCGTCAATAACATACAGTGTACCAACATCCTCTAAAAACATTTTAACGATTGCATCATAGATTGTTGTTTCAGTTGTAATAACTATTGGTAAGCTTTGCACATCTTTAACGAGTAAATTATTTACCTTGAGAGAAATGACATCATTAGTTTCTTTCCCTGTATAGTAATAACCGACTCTCGGCCTAGCATCTAAAAATCCTGACATCGTTAAAATGGCTAAGTCCGGCCTCAATGTTGCCCTTGTTAAAGACAATTGTGCAGCGATATTACTTCCTGTAATGGGACCATGTTGCTTTACAATGTTTAGTATTTTTTCTTGTCGCTCATTCAGTTCCACGTTCTCACTCCCAACATAAATATTATATAATAATTATCGAGATAAAGAAATATGATCGCACTTGCATTCCAAACTAGCCGATTATATAATAGCAATAAGCGAGTTAAGGATGGTGTAAGCTTAACAAGATATTTGGCATATAAATCACTTATAAAATAACTTTATATATAAAAGCGAGTTTTCTTACTAAATTGGGTGGAACCGCGGGCTACGCTCGTCCCTGGATAGCATATATTTTTGCTGTCCAGGGATTTTTATATATCAAAGTTAAAAATAAAAGGAGTTGCATTTATCATGAATATGGATACGATTGTAAACTTAGCAAAAACGAGAGGCTTTGTTTTCCCCGGCAGTGAAATCTATGGTGGGCTAGCAAATACTTGGGACTATGGTCCACTTGGAATCGCCCTTAAAAACAATGTTAAAAACGCATGGTGGAAAAAATTCATTCAGGAATCACCATACAATGTTGGTATTGACGCTGCCATCTTAATGAACCCTAAAACTTGGGAAGCATCAGGTCATTTAGGAAACTTTAATGACCCAATGATTGACTGTAAAAACTGTAAATCGCGTCACCGTGCAGACAAATTGATCGAAGATGTCATGCAAAAAGAAGATGACACTTTTGTTGCTGATGGTTTATCTTTCGATAGAATGAAAGAAATAATCGAAGAAAAGAACATCGTTTGCCCGACTTGTGGTGCCAATGATTATACTGATATTCGTCAGTTCAACTTGATGTTCAAAACCTTCCAAGGTGTAACAGAAGGTTCAACAAACGAGCTATTCCTTCGTCCAGAAACTGCACAAGGTATCTTTGTGAACTACAAAAATGTTCAAAGAACAATGCGTAAGAAATTACCATTTGGTATCGGACAAGTTGGTAAATCATTCCGTAATGAGATTACCCCTGGTAACTTCACTTTTAGAACACGTGAATTTGATCAGATGGAACTTGAATTCTTCTGTAAGCCAGGCACTGAAATTGAGTGGCAAAACTACTGGAAAGATTTCGCTGTTAACTGGTTAAAAGACTTAAACCTTAAAGAAGAAAACACACGCCTTAGAGACCATGATGAAAACGAATTATCGCACTACTCTAATGCAACGACTGACATCGAATATAAATTCCCATTTGGCTGGGGTGAGCTTTGGGGTATTGCAAGTCGTACAGACTTCGACCTTCGTAAGCATATGGAACACTCTAATGAGGACTTCAATTATCATGATCCTGAAACGAACGAAAAATATGTGCCATACTGTATCGAGCCATCACTTGGTTTAGACCGTATGACTTTAGCATTCCTATGCGATGCATACGACGAAGAAACGCTCGAAGGAGATGAAAAACGTACAGTATTACGCTTCCACCCGACGCTTGCACCGTTTAAAGCAGCAGTTTTACCACTTTCTAAGAAGTTAAGTGGTGAAGCGATGGAAGTTTATTCTAAACTTGCAGGCGACTTCAACATAGAATTTGATGAATCTCAATCCATCGGTAAACGTTACCGTCGTCAAGATGAAATTGGTACACCGTACTGTATTACATTTGATTTCGATTCATTAGAAGATAAGAAAGTGACAATCAGAGATCGTGACACTATGGAACAAACACGTATTGCAATCGACGATGTACATGACTTCTTATCAGCAAGAATCAAATATTAATAAAAGGCACCCTGAGGGTGCCTTTTACATATAAAGGGGAATCACCCGTTGAAACGATACTTATTATTATTTCTTGTTATAATCCTCACATCGTGTTCAAACGACATAGAACCCAATTCATATTATGGTAACACTTTAAAAGATTTTGAAGCAATCAATCAAGATGGCCAAAGTTTTACTCGTGAAAATATGGAAAACAAGGTATGGCTCGTTAATCAGATCTTTACAAACTGTGTGACTGTTTGTCCTCCAATGACTGCCAATCTAGCCGAATTAACAACTAAGCTTAAAGATAATAATCTTACCGATGTAGGGCTGGTCAGCTTTTCTGTAGATCCAGAATACGACAGTCCAGAAATACTCAGTGAATATATCAGTTGGTACGACAAAGATGAAAGTATTGAATGGCAATTACTCACTGGCTATGACTTTGAATATATTAGAGATTATGCACTTAACAATTTTAAATCTGTCATCAAAGCACCACAAGACGGTGGTAACCAGGTCCTACATAGTACAGCCTTATATCTTGTAGACGAAGATGGTGTGCTAATAAAAGATTATTCCGGTGTAGACGTAGGAGAACAAGAATTCAATTCTGATGAAATAATTAAGGATTTAAAAAAGCTAAATTAAACATATAAACGTCCCTAGCATTAGCTAAGGACGTTATTTATCTATTAATTTTTTACTTTTAAAATATACACCGCTATATTCATCATAAAGCATCTCTATAAATCGTAGTAATTGCTTACCTATGTCTTCTGAAATGTGAATACTTTTTACATCTCTAATTTTAACGTGCTTTAAATATAATGAAAAATATAGTACCTTATTCGAAATTGCAACTGCACGTTCTAAACTTTCTTCACTTAAACAACGATTGCAGATTACACTGTGGTATTTAAATGAATAGTGACTATAGTTTTGATAATTAGACTCGCCGCATATCGCACAAGAATCAACATTAAGTTCGCCACCGTAGGCAGGTAACATTTTAATAAGTACTAAACTTGTAACTGCATAGCGCTCATTTTCGTCATTTAATAACTCATAGGCTTTCTTAATAAGATTGTAATAGGCGCTTTCAGCATATTCTTCATCCAGTGCTCGACTGATCACTTCTAATATATAGGAAGCATGTGTATATAGCTCAAAATTACTATTTAAATTTTTAAAACGCTCGGTCACATCAACATCATTTAAAGTACCCATACCTTTAAAACGATTATATGTAAACAGCGCTTCTAAGAAACCTTGTCTCAATACAGTAAAAGGGCTTTTCGGTTTGTTAAAGCCTCTAGCCATCAAAGGAACTTGTTCCCCACTCTCCGTTAATATTGTTATGATACGGCTAGTCTCACTGTAATTTGTCTGCCTGATCATCATGCCTGTTTGCTGATAAATCATTTACTCACCTATTTTTAATATTCTTCATCCTTATAGCCGAGTGAGCGAATAAATTGTGGTTTATTTCTCCAGTCTTTCTGGACCTTAACCCATAGCTCAAGGTACACCTTACTACCCAATAAGTTTTCTATGTCACGACGCGCCTCTTGTCCGATTTCCTTAAGCATCTTACCACCCTTACCGATAACCATGCCTTTTTGTGAATCGCGTTCTACAAAGATGGTTGCCTCGACGTGGACTTTGCCACCATCATCTTGCCCTTTCATCTTCAATACTTCAACACCAATTGCATGGGGCAGTTCTTGACTGAGACGGTGCAAGGCTTTTTCTCTTATCAATTCACTAACGATAAAGAACTCTGGGTGGTCTGTAATTCTATCTTTTGGATAGTACATCGGACCTTCTGGTAAATGAGTTTCGATTACACTAAGTAAACGGTCAATGTTATTACCCTGTAAGGCTGATATTGGGACGATATCACTAAATTCTAATTTATCTTTGTACACTTCAATTTGCTTTAATAGCTCATCCGGGTGGACAAGATCAATCTTATTTAAGACAAGAATGATCGGCGTCTTTGTATGCTTTAACATTTCAATAATGTATTCATCACCACGACCGATTTCTTCTGCGGCATTTATAATAAACAAGATGACCTCTGTCTCACGTAAAGTGTTTCTAGCAACCTTCATCATGTGCTCACCGAGCTGATGCTTAGGTTTATGGATACCAGGTGTATCAATAAAAACGATTTGACAATCATCCTTTGTATAGACACCCTGTACCTTGTTTCTTGTTGTCTGTGGTTTATCAGACATAATTGCAACTTTTTGACCAAGCACCTTATTCATAAAGGTAGATTTACCGACATTTGGTCTACCTATAATACTGACAAATCCGGATTTAAATCCTCCAAAATCCATTACTCCATATCCTTTCCACTAAAACCGAGTGGTAGTAAATCATCTACTGTACGCGCGATTACTTCGCCACTTGGGCTGACTAAAAATACTGGCATGTCATCATGGCATAACTCTTTCATGACCTGTCTACAAGTACCACATGGACTAGCAGGTTCTGTTGAGTCTGTAACGACAACAATCGCCTTAAATTTTCTCTTATTATTTGCATAAGCACTAACAAGAGCCGTTCTTTCAGCACAAATTGTAGCTGGGTAAGCTGCATTTTCTATATTTGCCCCGTAAATGTACTCATCTTCATCTGTAATTAGTAACGCACCGACGTTAAAGTTTGAATAAGGTGTATAGGCATTATCTTTAGCCTTTAAGGCTTCTTCTAACCACTCAGATTTGAACTCCATTCATTTCCTCCTAAAATATCTGAATTATATAAGGTGTAAACACAGTAAAACCAATCACTACAGCATAAATACATGCAAGCACTACAGCACAAGCTGCAACGTCTTTAGCATATTTTGCAAGTAAACTATAAGAATCTGTCGTTAAATCTACAGCGTATTCAATAGCCGTATTCAATGCTTCAACTATTAAAACCATAAAAATTGCTGAAATAACAAATAACCACTCGATCTTAGATATATTAAAATATAATCCACAGCCGATAACTAGTGCTGCAATGATTAAATGAATTAAAAAATTAAAATCTTTTTTTAGTAATCGGTAAAATCCCTGGAGAGGATACTTAAACCTTAATAATTTAATCTCTCGTTACTCCAAAAGCAGTTAATATTTCTTCTTGCTTTCCATTCATTTCTTCTTCTTCATCGCTCTCCATGTGATCGTAACCAAGCAAATGTAGAAATCCGTGTAAGCTTAAAAACAATAACTCTCTACGGTAGGAATGACCGTAATCTTCTGCTTGTTCTTTAGCACGGTCTGTAGAAATAATAATATCACCTAATGTACGTGGGGCATCTTCATGAATTAAGTTGAGTTCATCTTCTTCAAGTGCAAATGAAATCACATCTGTAATACTGTCCTTGTCACGGTAGTCTCTATTAATGCTTTGAATTTCTTCATTGGAGACGAATGATACCGACACTTCTGCAGAACCTTCTTCTTTTAAATGCTGATAGGCAAATGATAAGAGATCTCTAATATCTTTTTGTTCTTCTGTTGTAACAAAATTACCTTCATCGATGAAATCTACATTAATCATAAGTTCGCATCCTTTTCGTAGGCAACAATAATCTTAGAAACAAGTGGGTGTCTGACAACATCACTCTCGTCCATTCGATTAATTGCGATACCTTTAATATTCTCCAATCGCTTCACTGACTCAACCAAACCACTTTTTGTTGATCCTGGTAAATCGATTTGAGTTTCATCACCAGTGACGATCATTTTTGAACCAAATCCGAGACGTGTTAAAAACATCTTCATCTGCATCTCAGTCGTATTTTGTGCTTCATCAAGTATGACAAAGGCGTCATTCAAAGTACGTCCACGCATATAGGCTAAAGGTGCCACTTCTATAATCCCTCGCTCAATTAGGCGGTCAGTTGTTTCAACACCTAATACAGCGTGTAACCCATCATACAATGGCCTTAAATATGGATCTACCTTTTCCTTTAAATCGCCTGGTAAGAAACCGAGATTTTCTCCAGCTTCAACTGCAGGTCTTGTAAGAACGATACGTTTAACTTGGTTTTCTCTTAGCATCTGGCAAGCAATCACCACAGCTAAAAATGTTTTACCGGTACCAGCTGGTCCAATTCCAAAGGTCAAGTCATGTTTCTTAATATTGTCAACATAAACTCTCTGACCTGTTGTTTTTGCTTTTATACTCTTACCCTTAGAGTCCTTAGCTATTTCTTCATTATAGAGATCTTGTAAATATTCAATGGTTTTATTTTTCGCCATCATTGCAGCAGATTGAACATCTCTAAGAGAGATACTCATACCACGCTGAATTATTTTTAATAAATGAAGCAGCACATCTTCTACAAGTTCGACTTTTTCTTCATCTTCTCCGCTCACTGTAATTTCATTACCAAGCGTATGAATTTTTACGTCAAACTCTTCTTCAAGATAAGTGATGTGTGAATCATTTGCGCCTATTAGAGCTTGAGCTTCATCTAGGCTATCAATATTAATAATATTAGGCATTTACAAACCCCTTTTTAAGTAGTGTTATTCTATTTAAATTTACCACTATAAAACTACTACTGCAATGAAGAAGGCGTAAAAAAACATGCAGGTAACTACCTGCATGTTTTTCATTATTGCTTAGATTTTGGTTTACCAAGAATTTCCGACATAATTATACCATTCACAACAGATTTAGGATCAAAGCTGATATCTCCACTCGTAATATCATTTTCCTTGATTCTGTCTCTATTGTTCCTATTTTTTTGTCGATTCTCTACCATTTCTTTTGTAAGACCCTCATCCATAGTTTCACGCTTATCATAAGCCTCTGTGACTACCTTTTCTTTAGCTTGACTTGCTCTGTTTGAATGTCTGGAACGATCTGTCTTACGTTTTTCATAATCAGATACATTTTGTGAAGTATTTTGACGATTGTTAGAGCGTTGAATGGTTTCTCTAGCTTGTCTTTCTGTTGTTTGGGTTCTACTTTGAGTTTCAGCTCTTTTTCTAGGTTCTGTTTGAGGTTGCCCCTCTATTTCTTTCTCAAAATTCTTCATTTCCTTCTCAAAATTTTCTTGTAAGTTTTCAAAAAAACCTTTTTTCTCAGTTGTTGGGTTTACTTGATCTTGACGTCGTCTAGGTGCAGTTTTTGACTTACGATCTAATTTAGAAGGATCGATATTACGTTTTTCTTCATTCTTTTTGTTTGATTGACCACTGATGATTGAAGAAATAATACCGAGTACAATTATAACGATTGGAATTAATTCCATTACTCATCACACCCTATTCTTCGTCGTTGTAGCGTGTAGGGTTCGTCATCTTATTAATAGAGTCTCTCATACTTGTATCAGCTTCTACGTTCTTAAGATTGTAATAATCTGAAGCACTGATATTGCCATCTTCTAATGCTTTGGCAAAGGCAAGTGGTACACGTGATTCTGCTTCTACTACTTTCGCTCTCATCTCTTGAACACGTGCTTTCATCTCTTGCTCTTGGGCAACGGCCATTGCACGACGTTCTTCGGCTTTCGCTTGTGCAATATTCTTATCTGCAACAGCTTGTTCCGTTTGTAGATCCGCCCCGATGTTCTTACCGATATCAACATCTGCAATATCGATCGAAAGAATTTCAAAGGCAGTACCTGCATCGAGCCCTTTCGATAGTACAGTTTGTGAGATTTTTTCTGGGTTTTCTAGTACTTCAGCGTGTTTAGTTGAAGAACCAATTGTAGAAATGACACCCTCACCAACACGGGCAATGATTGTTTCTTCACCAGCACCACCGACTAGACGTTCGATGTTTGCTCTAACTGTAATTCTAGCTTTAGCTTTAACCTCGATACCATCTACTGCAACACCTGCAATGAATGGTGTTTCAATAACTTTAGGGTTTACACTCATTTGTACAGCTTCAAGTACGTCACGTCCTGCAAGGTCGATTGCAGCACAACGTTCGAAAGTTAAATTGATGTCCGCACGTTGGGCAGCAATAAGAGCATCTACAACTCTGTCTACATTACCACCTGCTAAGAAGTGTGACTCAAGCTGGTTCGTTTTTAATTGAATTCCAGCTTTGTGTGCTTTAATCATTGGTTCAATTACACGTTTTGGTTTAACACGTCTTAGACGCATACCAACTAAAGTGAAAATACCAACTTTAACCCCTGCAGCAATTGCAGAAATCCATAAACCAATTGGTACAAACGATAAAATAATTGCTAGGGCGATAAAAATAACAACAATAATCAATAGTGTTATTATTGTCCCACCAGTAATAAATCCTAATGCCATAGGTTTCTCTCCTTTGTTTTACTGTTCTTCTAACGGTCTAACGACAACTCTAGTACCTTCTACATAAATAATTTTAACCTTTACTCCACTCGCGATATAGGCGCCTTCAGCTACAGCATCAATCCGTTCATCACCGTGTCTGATTGTTCCAGAAGGTCTGAGAACTGTATGAGTAACAGCCTCTTCACCAACTAGGTGTGAGCGATCGTCAAACGATGTATAGCCTGACTCCTTATCAGTTGCATCATCTAAAATGAGCTTACTTAAAAAAGGTATTCTTCTTTTCTTATGTTTCACAAATATCACCCACTCTACTACTGCTAATATAAGTATTACAGCTAAGAAAACGGCATATAAACCGGGATCTTCGCTTACCACTAAAATACTCGCAGCAAATAAAATTACACCAAATATTCCTAGAATCATGCCGATCACAAAAAATTCTACAAGAATTAAAAATGCACTCAGCAAAATTAGAATTAAAGCAGTATAATTTCCACTACCTGTAAGAAAGTGACCTGTAAAGAATACAAATATTGAAATGATACTTAAAACACCAATAATATTAATTCTTTCAGAAAAGAGTTGGTAGATTACACCGTGGAAGAACAATGCTAATAATAGAAATGCGATGGGTGGTGATGTAATTATATCTACATAGTTGTTCAATATATTATAAATGTTAGATAAATACACAATAACCATGCACATCCCTCCTACTTTCGATTATACATGACTATTATGGAATTGCGATAATAAAACAAAAAA
>NZ_JAVIYN010000016.1:0-65407 GCF_036665975.1 Jeotgalicoccus huakuii
TAAAATAAAAGAGCGAAGTCCAAGATGATTTTACATCTTGAGTCTTCGCCCTTTTTTTGTGCTTACTTTATATAAAATGTGCGGTTTTAGAGAATGGCCATCCATAATGCTTGGATGTTCAAACTCCGTAACAACCTCCATACCAAGTTTCTCCATTATGTTAATGGATGGAATATTTTTCTTAGCAGTAAAAGCGTAGACTTCTTTAATATCCGTCTGTCTCTCTACAAACTTCATTACACCTCGTGCTGCCTCTGTTGCAAAACCTTGATTCCAATGTTTTTTTGCTAGGCGCCAACCGATCTCAATACAAGGTAAAAATTCAAAGTCTAAACTACCATCAGCCTCTAGTACACGTATACCTGTAAAACCAATGAATTCTCCAGTATCTTTTCTTTCCACCGCAAAAAGACCAAAGCCTCTATCCAAAATTGACTTTTGGCTCGCTTTGGCATAATTGACAGATTCCTCTGGCGTTTGCAGATTAGGAAAGTAGCGCCGCACATCAGGATCTAAATTCATCTTGATAAAAGGCTTCAAATCACTTTCCTGCCAATCTCTTAGTATCAGTCTTTTAGTTTTGATGTATTTCATTTAGCTTCAGCCTAACATATTATAGTTCTGATTCATTCTGTATGGGTGCTTCTTTTCTAACATAAGAAATTAAACGCACAGTGAATACACCATTTTCTAAATCATATTCAGCTAAACGTTTTTTTGTATTATTTGTTGTAATTACAGCATCAATAAAATCTACAGTATGCTTGAGTTTAAAAGTAACAGTAAATGCTTCAAAACCACGCTCTGGCGCAGGTTTCTTTACGACAACTCGATCGATTGAACCTTCAACATCTTCTAGCTCAGTACCAGTCGCTGCTTCTAACTCTTTAGCAAGTTCCTTTATTGTCATTTCTTTTCCTTCTATTAAATAGAACTTTTCTTCATGCATTACGCTCATCCTCACTCTTCTGAATCAGTATTTTCTTCTGTTTCTTCGTTTTCTTCAGATGCTTCACTTTCATCCTGTTCTTCTTGGTTGTTTGATTCTAACTCGTCTAGCTCAGATTCTTTGGCATCTACTTGTTGTTGTAGTGCTTCATTATCCCCTTGGACATCATTAATCTGATCTTCAAGTTCTGCAATTTCTGATTTCACCTTATCTAAATCTTTTTCAGCCTGGCTAGCCTCACCACTACAAGCAGCAAGCATTAGCACACTGAATAACAAAATCATTTTTTTCATATCAGTCACCTATACTTATTCTTACCCGATATTATACCATTCAAGAGCTATTTTTGAAATTTATCGTAAAAAGTTATAAAAAAACATACACAGTAAAATTTACTGTGTATGCTTTGAGAAACTTTAGTTTTCGATTGTAACTTCATTTAAGTGATAAATACCCTGAGCGTCGACGTTGAATCCTTGAACACTAGAGTTTAAACCTGTTAGGTAACTCTGGTGGTGGATGTAAGCCATTGGAGCTGTTTCAACGAGTTTATCTTGTAATTCTGAATAGATTTCTAGACGTGCCTCTTCATCAGATTCACGACGACCCGCTTCTAGTAATTCATCAACTTCATCATCTGAGAAGAATGAACGGTTACCTGGGTCACCATGCATTGATGAGTGGAACAATGGATAAGTTCCGTAGTCCGCGTCACCTGTAGCTGTTGACCAACCTAGGATGAACATATCATGCTCACCAGCTGCAGTTTGTTCTAAGTATGCACCCCATTCAAGTTGCTCAACAGTTAAGTTAATTCCAATTTCCTGAAGTGATTCTTGTAGATAGACTGCTGTATTCACACGTTCTGGGCTATCGTTAGTCCAGATTGAAAGGTCAATTCCATCTTCATAACCCGCTTCAGCTAATAATTCTTTAGCACGTTCTGGGTCATATGAAATCCCTTCAACGTTTTCATCATATCCGAATACACCTGGTGCTAATGGTCCTTTTGCAGGTGTACCCACACCGTCGTAAACCCCTTCGATAATTGATTCACGGTCAATCGCGTATGAAATCGCCTGACGTACTTTTGGATCATTAAGTGGTTCTTTTTCAGTATTGAAACCGATGTATGAAAGTGACATAGATTCAGTTTCTTCTAAAGCAGTGTTTTCACCATTTTCTACACGGTCAACATTACTTGATTCAATTGTTCCAGCAACATGAGATGAGCCGGATTCAATTTCAGCTAAACGTGAAGCTGTTTCTGGTACAACTTTGAAAGTTACAGTATCTAATTGTGCAGGTTCACCAAAGTAATCATCATTTCTTTCGAGCACAACATTTTCACCTGGTGCACGAGATTGTAATTTAAATGCACCTGTACCAACTGGGTTATCCGTAACGTATTGACCAAGGTGTTCAGAAATCGAATCTTGTACTTCTTCTGCCTCACCACTGTCTCTTAACTCATAGTACTCTTCAGCTGTCATATCTTCACCAGCTTCATCGAGTGCAGCTTGGTAGTCAGCATCGATAACGTCTTTACTGATCATACCCCCACCATCGTGAGCAAGGTGTGCAAGTAATGGCGCAAACGGATATTCAGTCGTAATTTCAACTGTATACTCATCTACCGCTTCAACATCAGTAATCATTTCGTAAAGGAACATACGTGGTGACGCCATTGCTGGGTCTAGTACACGGTCTAAGTTTGCAACAACAACATCAGCATTAAACGCTGTGCCGTCGTGGAAAGTCACATCATCACGAAGTGTAAAACTCCATGTAGTGTCATCAACTTGTTCCCATTCTGTTGCTAAGTTTGGTTCAACTTCCATATCTTCGTTTAACTGAGTTAAACCATCGTAAAGATTGTAACGAACATTCGATGATGGAACATCGTTATTACCATGTGGATCCATTGATACAATGTCACTCATTTCAGAGATGACAAGATCTTGTCCACCTGCAGGTGTACCTTCGCTAGCGCCCTCTTCACCCTCAGGATCCACGTCGCTATCGCTTGTACAAGCAGCTAAAACTAAAGCAAACATTGCTGCAATCCCAATTGTCAGCAGTTGTTTTAAATGCTTCATTATGTAATTCCCCCTCTAAAATTTTAAATTTTAAGATAATTTTAAATCTTAAAATTACACTCTTAACATATTATATGATAAGGATTTTTCATACAAGATGGAATTTTGAGAATATTTACCCTTCTATTAACAAAAATCCAATCAGTAGTTAGCATACCATTATTTTCTTGTTAGGTGAAGCGCTTTCAATTTATTTTATTAGTTTTTATCCATAATGAGGGTTAACTGTGCATTTATGATAGTGATATTTTAGTTTGTTTTGCACTTCTATATTTCTCATGTTCCTGCTATTTTGTTTCATGGAACTCGTCATGCCCTCATGTTCCAGCTAAGCCCTATTTCCAATCTAATCCCAACAAAAAACAACCCTCACACCAATGAGGGTTGTCATTAAATTAAATTCCTTATTGAATTGTTGTTTCTTTGAAGTTGAAGATGTTGTAAGAGTCGCCTTCAAAGTTTTGTACGTTATTATTATGTGCATTTAGGTTTTCACCGTGTCTAATAAAGATGGCTGGTGCTTCGTCGACTAAAATTTGTTGTGCTTCTTCATACATGCCAGCACGTGTATCCTCATCTGTTTCTTGACGCGCTTCATCTAATAGAGCATCAAGTTCGGGATTACTGTAGAACGAACGGTTACCATCTGGACCGATGTTATCACTATGGAATAGTGGTGAAATACCATTATCTGGGTCACCCGTTGAGTTGCTCCATCCTAGGATGAACATATCATGTTCCCCGGCACCTGTTGCTTCTAAGTATGCACCCCATTCAACTTGCTCGACGTTGACTGTAATACCTAGCTCACTTAGTGATTCTTGTAACCATAGTGCGACATCGACACGTTCTGGGTTATCATCATTCACCATCAAGTTAATTGTTAGATCTTCAACGCCAGCTTCGTCTAATAATTCTTGTGCTTTGTCCATATCGTATTCTAAGCCTTCAAGGTCTTCAGAATAGCCAAGTACACCTGGTGCGAGTGGTGCAGATGCTGGAGTACCTGATCCATTATACACACCATCTAATACTGCTTGGCTATCAAAAGCATGTGTAATAGCTTGACGGACTTTTGGATCATTGAAAGGTTCTTTTTCAGTATTGAAACCAATATAGTCTATTGATACTGATTCATTTCTTAGCAGTGTTACGTCAGAGTTTCCTTCAACTCTTTCAATATTACTAGATAGTGTTGAGAGAATTGCATCTGAAGTTCCAGATTCTAGCTCAGCAAGTCTTGAGCCTGGTTCTGAAACAACTTTGAAATCTACACCGTCAAGCAGTGCAGGTTCCCCATCCCAGTAGTCATCATATCTGACAACAGAAGTCACTTCACCAGGACTACGACTTTCAAACTGGAAGTAGTTCGTACCAACTGGCTCACTTTCAACAAGCTGACCAACATATGAACTAATTTCATTTGCAATCGCTTCGTGTTCTTCTCCACCAGCAGCACGTAGTTCATAATATTCCTCAAGTGTTACATCACTACCCGCTTCATCTAATGCATTCTGGTAATCTGCATCAATTAAATCTTTTGAAATCATTTTACCTGCTCCATGAGTTAAATTATTTGCTAATGGGGCAAATGGATATTCAGTAACTAATTGAACAGTGTAATCGTCAATGACATTAACTTCAGTCACCATATCGAGTAAGAAGGCTCTCGCTGATGCTTTAGCTGGGTCTTTTAGGCGTTCGATATTTGCTTTGACGACCTCTGCATTGAATTCAGAGCCATCATGGAATGTCACACCTTCACGTAATTTAAATTCCCAAGTCGTATCATCAACTTGTTCAAATTCTTCAGCGAGTACAGGTACAATTTCTAAATCTTCATTTTGTGTCACTAATGGTTCATAAATCGTGTCACGAATTTGTTCTGATGGTACATCATTACTACCATGTGGATCCATCGACACCGCATCAGAAGGAATAGCCAAGGTCATTGTACCGCCTTCAGCTCCACCTTCTTCACCGCCACCTGTTGCTTCATCAACATTACTGTCATCACTACAAGCAGCAAGGATAAGTAATAAAGTTCCTAATATGGTTAATAAACTAAACTTTCTCATTTGAAACCCCCTATTTCCCGAGAAGTTAAACACTTCTTTTAATATTCAGAATTTTACACTATAAATGATTTTACTACAACATTTATTTTGAATATTAGAAAAATTGAATGCGTTTACTTTTATGAAGTGGCCACCGTCTGCTTTTTCATTTTAAATAATTATTATTAAAAGTTTAACCGGTATTATCACCGGTTACTTATGATAGATCTATTAAAATATTTTCAATCATCCGCCTGGCCTCTATCCCCTCTTTAACTGGATACAAGGGAAAAACGTGGTTTTGCTCTTCGAACTCAAAGTATTCAAAATCCGCACCTTCATCCTCGAGTCGATCGACATATTTTCTAATATCGGGCACTAAAATTTCCCTTGTACCTGCAAAAATATACACTTTCGGTAGGTCTTTGACATTCCCAAACACAGGAGACACTTTATAATTATTATGGTCCGCGTTTCCTCTCCAAAGTTTACCAATAACTTGTAACTTTTCTCTTTTAAGCATCGGTTCCACTTCGATAAAGTTCTCAATCTCAGGATTATTCAAAGATACGTCCATCCACGGACAGATGACGATCTGTGCTTTTGGTAGTGTTTTACCTTGTTGGTATAAGTACTGCACTAGTCCCAAGGTTAAACCGCCACCTGCTGAGTCGCCCATGATAATTAAGTCATCGTTCTCACTAATCAATTGTTCATAGAGTGCTTGTACTTGTTCATAAGCTTTTTCATATGTATGCACTGGTACTTTCGGATATATGGGGACAATAAATTCTAAGCCGGTTTCTTTAACTAGTTTATTGATGAAGCGCCAGTGAAATGGTGAGGGTTGATTGATGTAACCTCCACCATGTAAATATAGTACACGCCTATGAGACTCTTGTTCGTCCGGAGATACTGTGTAAACTTTCATATCTGAAACAAAATAATGGTCAATATTTGATCTGAATAAACTCGCTGGTATCTCATATTCCTCACTATTTTCTTTTTCTTTTCTTACGAGTAATTCTTCATCCGCTGTCGTATTATCAAAGGTTGCCACCCTGATAACATCCTCTGCGAGCTCACTCCCCACACTACGGTGATTGACAAATATGGCACGGTAAATATAAGTGAGCACACCAAATATCGCTGTTATTGTTGTAATCGTCCTCAGTAAGACCTTCATGCATTCACGCCTTTCAATATTTTATAAATGAAATCGTCTCATTAGTTGAGTCATAAAGCTTTCGTTGGCAATTAAGAGCATCAGTATAAAAGATACAGTACCAAGTGATGCAGCTGATACTGCCGGCCAAAGAACGTGTGACACGCCTGTAAAATAGAGAATCAATGGTAGATAACCCAATCCAATCATCATCAACAGGAAACTAATATAGCCTGTCCACTTCATTCTTACCTTTATAATCAGCATACAAATTAACACGATACCTGCCAGTATTATCAGTGGCATAACATAATCAACAGACCACTGTAAGGAACCGGTCATGGCATCAATGACTAAAAGTAAAATCGTCAAGCTGACGACTTGGGCAATAATCTTACCACCCAAATGTGAAGGTGATAGGATGGTGTGATTTAAAGACACAAGTAAGTAGAACACCGCCACTGCTACATAGAATACCCATAAGAACCGTGGCATAACGATAATATTGACTAAGAGACAAATAATCGTCGCTAGGATGCCACCGAAAACTGCAAATTTTGCGAGTCGGTCTTTAACTTTAAATCTTTTCTGATCATAAGCAGGATAGGCCCGTTCTTCTTTTGGTAAGTCTGTCGTTGAAAGTAACTTATGACAGAGCGGACATGCTCTTTGTTTCGTATTAATCTCACATTCTGAACAGCGATTCATCTTACTCTCCCCATCCATTGGAATGCACGGTTACTTCTAGTCCCGTCATTCGCGTAAGGTTTTTAAAAAAAGCTTTTATAAATTCATTTTCATCAATAGATCTTGCAAAAGTCATTGTTAACTTATTATTAATCGTTGCCGCCCCACAGTTGATCGGGCTCCTTTTTGTTGGATATAAAACGATATCCATCCAATCAATAAAGGGACGCATATCATCCGGTACTTTTATATTACCTAGATTCGTCAGAGTCAGTGTCTTTCGATTTTCACCCACACTATTAAAGGCAAAACGCATAATAGGATACTTTATAAAGACCGGAACAATTCTTAGTAGTAGATTCTTTTGGAAGGAGACAAAGTGATTAATCCCCCTCTGCAGAAAAGATTTTTCTGTTTTCTTAATAAGTTCTCTTGTGACAGCTTCTATAATTTCATCTATTGTCATATCTTTTTTTACTTGAACACCGATGTTTGATACAGAAAAGAAATTTCTCATGGTCTTAGAAGGAAACACCTTTCTAAGGTTCACCGGTATTGCCACACTAATATAAGCATCACTATTTTTCTTTCTTTCTTCATAGATCGTCATAATCAATACACTGGTTAAGAGTCCCGTTAAAGAGGTCCCGTGACTTTTGGCAAAGGTATTGAGTGCACCAGCATCCATAATACCCTGCACAAGATTAATACCTCTTGGGCTTAACTCAGTGCCGGATAGTTGATAGGCTTTTTGATCTTTGTCTTGGCTTTTAGCTGGTTCACTATGATTGACGTATCGAACAAAGCTATCTTCCGACTCTTCTTTGTCTACCTCATCTTCAGGTAACAGGATTGTACCGTCCGTCATAATGTTTTTACCCATCAAATTTAAGTACTGATAGACCAGTGTTTTTAGAAATTCCTGGGCACCCCCACCATCTGTTACAGAGTGAAATACTTCTACAGATATTCTCTTATTGAAATATAGGACTCGAATTAAAAAGGCATTATTTTCCTTTCGATCAATCGGGGCACATGGGTAATCTGTTTCTTCTTTGACTAACAGACTGTCATCGTTCGCCTCTAAAAAATCCCAAAATAAACCTTTTCTTACCCTGACCATTAAAGTTGGAAAGCGTATTGCGACGATGTCTAGCGCTTCTTGAAGCACTTCTGGATCAATCTTTTCATATAAAGTGGCTGAAACTCTGTAGACAGCAGAATTAGACGAACTTGAAACAGCATGAAAAATCTTACCTGTATTATCAATCTTATACCACTGACTCATCTTTTAACCCTCCATTTTCTCTTATACAAATTGTATATCTTAGAGCAATAAAAAAGAAGTAAAACCGTCAAAGGTTCTACTTCTTACTATAATATAGGTAAATTTATTCACTCTCTAAAGTGACGTTTCTGAAGTCAGGTTTGTTAAAGTTATTAATTTCTAAGCCCTGTACTTCAGTTCGAGCTGCATTGGCACTTTGTGCTTGTCGAATTGAAACAAAAGGTTGGTCTTCGATTAAGATCTCATCCACTCTTTGGTAAATTTCTTCACGTTTACCTTCATCTAGCTCTTGCCGGCCTTGTTCAAGTAGACTATCCACTTCTTCATTTTCATAGAAGGAACGGTTACCACTCGCACCTTGCATTGAAGAATGCACTAATGGCCAGAATGATTGGTCTGGATCTCCAACTGGGTTCGGCCAACCTAGAATGAAGAGGTCATGTTCTCCATTAGACACAGCTTCTAGATACGCACCCCACTCTAATTGCTCAATTTCTAAATTAATACCAATCTCTTTTAGTTTTTCTTGCATCAATACAGCAAGGTCTACACGCTCTGGTGAATCATTCGTCATTACAGTTAAATCAAAGCCGTCCTCATATCCTGCTTCACTAAGCAATTCCTTGGCACGTTCTGGGTCATAATCTAGATCTTCTAAGTTTTCGTTATATCCAAGTAGTTCTTGTTGAATCGCACCTTTCATTTCACGACCGACACCGAAGTAGATACCTTCCATAATTTCTTCCTTATCAACCATATGTGCAATCGCCTGACGTACACGTTTATCCTCAAGTGGACCTTCTTGAGTGTTCATACCGATGTACTCATTCGACAGATTATAAACCGGATATGTTTCCATCTCTGGATGATTTTCTATACGTTCCCACTGACCATTATCAAATCCTTGGATAAAGTGAGATTGGCCACTTTCAAGTTCTGCAATTCTTGATGCATCCTCAACGACAACTTTAAAGGTCACAGTATCTAGTTTGGCAGGCTCATCCCAATAATCATCAAAGCGTTCGACAACAATCTCTTCCCCTGGTGTTCTCGATTGGAATTGCATATAGCCTGTACCAATTGGCTTTTGCTCAATAATCGCACCAGTATTATTACCTACTGCTTGAGCGACCGCTTCGTATTCCTCACCACCAGCTTCTCTTAGTTCATAAAATTCATCTAAGCTGATATCTCGGTCACTTTGATCAATTGCATTTTGATAATCTTCATCTATTACTTCTTTTGATACAATACCTGCACCATCATGTGCTAAGTAATTTAAAAATGGTGCGAAAGGATATTCAGTTACAATTTCAATCGTGTATTCATCGATTACATTGATTTCTGAAATCATTTCAAAAATGTTGGCACGCGCTGATGCGACTGCCGGATCCATAATTCTTTCAAAGCTTGCTTTTACGGCGTCAGCATTGAAGTCTGTCCCATCATGGAATTTTACACCTTCTCTTAAGTTAAATACCCAAGTCGTATCATCTGTTTGCTCATAGTCAGTCGCAAGACGAGGCTGTGGATTTAGGTCCTCATCTAAGTAAAAGAGGCCTTCGTAGATGACATTTCTTCTCTGGTCAGACGGTAAATCATTTTGACCTGCGGGATCAAGTGATGAAGCGTCACTTGCATAAGATGCCACTAGATCTCCACCCGATGAATCTGAAGCTGCATTCTCCTCTTCCATTACTTCAGAATCATCTGTACATGCTGCGAGCATTAGTAGGGTCATAGCAAATATTATGTATTTAAATTTTTTCATTACTATCCTCCATTTACAATTCATATTACTACACTATGTTTTAGCGTAAATCATATTATACCACTCGGGATTGATTAATCAAGATGCTTGCTCATACAAAAATCAAATAACCTAATATTTAAATAACCCTTAAATTTAAACCCTAGTCATAAACTACGAATTGAAAGTTATCAATAACAATTTTCTGAATAATAGCAAATAAAGCCTGTCATATGAGTGTTACCGTTTTCAATTGTGTATAATTTTAGGAATCTTGGCAGTAAAAAGTATAGACTTATTCACTATCTTCTTGTTATAGTCGAGACGTCGATGTATTATTAAAAGGTATTTATCAAAATACAGTGACTTATCTTAATATTTTGTCTTAGAGGGGGTTTATACTAAATGTCTAACATTCAACCTAGTCAGGTTCCAGCAAAGAAACCCGCTAATCGCCGTGTTGAGAACTTTAAAGATTTCTTTACGAAATTGAAGAAAAATAAAGCAGCACTCACTGGTTTCTACGTATTGGTGTTTTTCTTACTTGTCTCAATTTTTGGGGCACTGGATTCTAACTATAATTTTTTAGGGGTGAATTCTAACGCCACTAACCTTACCGATAAATTACTTGGTCCTTCTGGACAGTATTGGTTCGGTACAGATCACCTTGGGCGCGATATCTTTTATCGTATCCTACATGGTATGTACATAACCTTAGGCGTCGGTTTCGCAGCAACATTTATGGCTGCATTGGTCGGTGTACCAATCGGTATTATTGCCGGCTATTACGGTGGATGGGTCGACACTGTAATTATGCGTCTCATGGACGTTTTACTTGCTTTCCCTGGTATCCTACTTGCTCTTGCAATTGTCAGTGTACTAGGTGGTAGTACAATCAATGTTACAATCGCCATCGCAATCGGTGCCCTACCGCAGTTTGCACGTATTGTCCGTGGGTCCACATTGACGACTAAGAAACTTGAGTACGTCGATGCTGTAAGGGCTTTAGGTGCGCGTGATGGTAAGATTATTTTCCAGCATATTCTACCTAACATAATGTCACCAATCATCGTTAATACGACAATCTTTGTTGCGACAGCGATTCTTTCTGCAGCGGGTCTATCATTCCTAGGTCTCGGTGTTCAACCACCAACGCCTGAATGGGGTGCCATGTTAAATGATGGTCGTAACTACATGTATCAAGCAGCTCACATTACATTCTTCCCAGGTATCATGATTGTAATTGTCGTTCTTGCGTTTAACTTATTTGGGGACGGCTTAAGAGATGCGCTTGATCCGAAGTCTAAAAAATAGGAGGGGGATTTCATGACACAGTTTATTATACGAAGATTACTTCAGCTTATCCCGGTGCTACTCGGTGTTACAGTTCTCGTCTTCAGTCTGATGCATCTCACTCCTGGTAACCCAGCAGTTATCATGGCCGGAGAAAGTGCACCTGAAGCAACGGTAAAAGCGATAGAAGCAAGATTAGGATTAAATGATCCACTATATGAACAATACTTCCGTTTCTTAGGTAATGTTGTTCAGTTGGACTTCGGTTCTTCTATTCGAGACAACATTCCAGTATTCGATCATATTAAAGCACGTTTTGCAATCACACTAGAATTATCAGTGATTTCTATGATCTTCTCTATCTTCTGGGGTCTCCTTGTTGGGATTATTTCAGCAGTTAGAAAATATTCATTCGAAGATGTTGCAATGATGGTTATCGCTTTATTTGGTTTATCAATGCCAAATTTCTGGTTAGGTCTCATGCTCATCCAGTGGTTTGCAATCGAATTCCCAATCTTTAAACCTACTGGTTGGGGGAGCTTGGAACAAAACGTCTTACCAGTCATTACACTCGGTACTGCAGGTGCTGCAATTATCGCGCGTATGACACGTAGTTCTATGCTCGACGTTATCGACCAAGATTACATCCGTACCGCTCGTGCCAAGGGCGTTAAAGAGGGTACTGTAATTCTCCGCCACGCACTGAAAAATGCTTTGATTCCTGTTATCACTGTTGTTGGTATTCAGTTCGGTAGCTTCTTAGCTGGTTCAGTACTCACAGAGAGTGTATTTGCAATCAACGGACTCGGTCGACTGATTATCGATTCAATCTTACAACGTGACTTCCCTGTCGTTCAGGGTGCAATACTTGTTATCGCAGTTGTTTTCGTTATCGTTAACCTCATTGTCGATATTTCATACAGATTGCTCAACAAGCGCGTAGACTTAAACTAAGGAGGAGAGGAATTCATGTCAGAAGATATAATTCTCGATATAAACGATCTCCGTACTTCCTTCTTTGTTGGTGACAATGAAGTAAAGGCAGTAGATGGAGTAACATTCCAAGTACCTAAGGGTAAAACTTTAGGTATCGTTGGTGAGAGTGGTTCTGGTAAAAGTATTACTGCCCTATCGATTTTAAGACTGATTGAAGAACCAGGTAAGATCAAGAGTGGGAGTATCAAATATAAAGACGAAGAACTAACAGAAGCAAAAAATGCACGTATGCGTCAAGTACGTGGTAATGAAATATCTATGATTTTCCAGGAACCAATGACATCACTAAACCCGACATTTACAATCGGTCAACAGCTGAGAGAATCATTTAAGATACACCAAGGCTTAGGTAAAAAAGAAGGTACAAAACGTGCGATTGAAATGCTCGAACTTGTCGGTATTCCTTCACCTGAAAAACGTGTGGATCAGTATCCTTTCGAACTATCAGGCGGGATGAGACAACGTGTCATGATTGCCATGGCACTTGCTTGTAAACCTGAATTACTTATTGCCGATGAGCCAACAACCGCTCTAGACGTAACAATCCAAGCTCAAATTTTAGAACTTATTAAAGAACTACAAGAAGAAATCGGTATGAGTGTTGTAATGATTACTCATGACCTTGGTGTCGTAGCAGAAACTTGTGACTACGTTGCCGTAATGTATGCAGGTAAGGTTGTAGAATACGCAGACATCTATACCTTGTTTGAGAATCCTAAACATCCTTATACAGTCGGTCTCTTAAACTCACTACCACGACATGACAAAACACAAGATGAACTCATTCCAATCAAGGGTAACGTCCCTGCTCCAGACGAAATGCCTACAGGCTGCCGTTTCGCACCACGTTGTCCATTCGCATCAGACATTTGTAACACACTCCCTGAATTAGAAAGTGTTGGAGAGGGTAACGAAGTGAGATGCTGGATTCATACAGATCAATGGGATGGAGATAAGGAGGTGCAACTGAATGCCAAGTAAAACTTTATTAAATGTCGAGAATTTAGAACAGCATTTCCCTATTAAAGGGGGCTTTCTCGGTCGAACAATCAACCATGTTAAAGCAGTAGATGGTATTACCTTCCAAATCAAAGAAGGTGAAACAGTTGCAGTTGTAGGTGAATCAGGTTGTGGTAAATCCACAACTGGCCGTGCAATCCTACGCCTTGATGAACCAACAAATGGTAAGGTTGAATTCTTAGGTCAAGATGTTTTATCAATGTCTAAAGATGAAATGCGTAAAATGAGAAAAGATATGCAAATCATCTTCCAGGATCCATACGCGTCACTTAACCCACGCAAAACGGTTAGACAAACACTATGGGAAGCAATGGACATTCAAAAAGTTGTGCCTCGTAAAGAACGCACACAAAAAATTATTGAACTGATGGAAACTGTTGGTTTACAGAGACACCAAATCGACCGTTATCCACACGAATTCTCAGGTGGTCAACGTCAACGTATCGGTATTGCGAGAGCTTTATCTGTTAATCCTAAGCTCATCATCTGTGATGAGGCAGTATCCGCACTAGACGTTTCCATCCAGGCGCAAGTATTAAACTTATTAAAACGCCTGCAAAAAGAATTCGGTCTAACTTACCTATTCATCTCACATGACTTAGGTGTTGTCAGACACATTGCAGACCGTATCGTTGTTATGTATTTAGGTAAAATCGTTGAAATTGGGGATACGGATGCGATTTTTGAAAATCCACAGCACCCGTACACAAAAGCTTTATTATCAGCGATCCCTGTGCCCGATCCGAGAAATAAATCACAGCGTATCTTCTTACGTGGTGACGTGCCTTCTCCAATCGATCCTCCAACAGGTTGTCGCTTCCACACACGTTGCCCTTTCGCGACAGATCACTGCCGTACGGCTGATCCTGCTCTAGAGCAAAAAGGCGAAGGCTACGAAGGTCATCATGAAGTCGCTTGTCACTATGCCTTAGATATCGAAAGTGGTAAACACGAGGCTCAGTACGAAATGTACAATGTACGTGAAGTCCTTGATGATGAAAGTGAAGAAGCAGTTCATTCTGAACAAGACGAATATACTAAGTCATAAGATATATGATTATCCCGCAAAGCCTAAGGGCTTTGCGTTTTTTTGTATTTGAAGGATATTTACTTAAGGCGCTGGTGATAAGTTGATGTTTCTGACAACACCTATCACCGGCTGACCACTTTTTGGTGATAAGTCCTTGGTTTCATCACACTTATCACCGACAGCAAGCACTATATCTGCATAAATAAAGACGTGCACCATAAAGGTACACGCCTTAACCTAAAAGCTTAATATACAAAGACATCGAGTACGAAGAATAGTACTAGGAAGATGTAGATAATCACATCAAACACTGCACTGGATATGAAGGCTAAGAATGAGCCTATTGCTGCCTTAAAGGCTTTTGACATATCCTTTATCTGCACGAATTCGACGATAAATACAAAGACAAATGGTACGAATAATACACCAAATGGTGGGTAAATAAACATTCCGACGATGGCACCAATAATGGCTGCAAGTTCGCCTCGCTTACTTCCCCCAAACTTTTTAACAAAGTAAGAGTTGGCAGCAATATCACTGATGAAAGTCACAATGGTTAGGGCACCAGCGATGAGCCAGAACATCCACGATAACTCGTCTCCGACGAAGAAAGTATAGACTAAAAAGCCGACCCAAAACATAATAACAGACGGGATGACCGGGTAAATGACGCCTAGAAAGCCTAAGATGAAGCTGACTATGACGATTATCCATAAAATAATATCCATCAAATATCTCCTTTTCTAACTTCTTTTTTAGTAAAGAAGAATAATATAAATGCTGTAAACAAGAATGCTGCACTAATGTAGAATGAATTTTCAACGCCTAGAAGGTCATTGGCAAATCCACCCAGTAGGTTACCAAGTAACTGCCCGACAATCATTGCATTGGCAAATAGCGTCGATGCATAACCAGGGAATTGTGGTAATAGGTCTTGGAAGTATGAAATCCCAAGTCCTAGTAAGATTGCTAAAAATAACGCTAATGGAAGTTGTCCAATTAACATCATTGTATAACTTTCAAAAATACCGATTGATAAGAAATACATGCTGCCGATAAAACCAGCAATGATTAACAGTGTTTTAGATGATACTCTTGATGCGACATAGCCCATTAAAATCATCAAGGGAACTTCTAAGCCTGCACAAAGACTCGCAAGGATACCAACAGCACTATCTGCTTCACCTAAATATCCTGTTACAAAGAGTGGCATATTTAAGAGGTACATCCACTGTCCGACATGAAGAAAAATAAAGGCTATAAAAGGCACGAATAAAGTGAGGCTCTTCATTATGTTCGGACTTTCGACCTCTTCATAACTCGTAATTTCTATTGCAGTAGATTCTGCAGGGGCTGCAGAATTCTTAATCAAGAAACTCGACATAAATACAACTAAAAACATGATCACTGTACCAAAGAACAATCCTGTAAAATCATAACGTGCAAGTAAAATGGAACCGACTAAAGGTCCAAATAAGAATCCAAAGCTAAACATTGAACGCAAAATCGTATTTGCCATTACGGCGATGCTAGAACGATACTGGTTAATAGATTCTCTTGCTGAGGCATAGAGCTGCGGCATGGCCGGTGCACCTAGTGAGAAGAATAGAATATAAGCAATAATTAAAATCCAAGTGTTTGGGATGATTAAAAAACTTAAAAATGCACAAATTTGCATTAATAAAGCTGCGATAATTAAATATTTACGGTCGAATGTTAGCCGGTCACTAAAGCGCCCGATAATCGTATTAACGATAAAACTCCCAACAGCAGCTGATGCCATAAATATACCGTAAGCTGATGATGACATACCATGATGTTCAGTCATGAAAATAACGAGGAACGGGGCTGTGATTGCAACAGCCATACCGAGCATCGTCATATTCATTAAAAATAATTTATAATTTTGAATTTGGAATAAGTCTTTAATCATTGCGTGTCCACCTTATTTTAGTCTCTTAGCTTGCTTTCATTTTTAATCAATTCTACGAAAGATGCGACTTGCGGTAACATCAAGACACTTTTATCGTAAGATAAAAATGTTTCCCTTATCAGCGGACTATCTTCAACCATGACTTCTTCAATATGATAATTTTCAAGGTCCAAACCTTCAAGTACAAGTTCTGGTAACACGGTAATGCCAACTTTTTTACGTAGTAGTTCACGACACGTTGTAATCTGATCCACAAAGATTTGTGGTTCATACTTCGTGTTAAAGCGTGCTTCAAAGAAATTTTTAATATGAGTGATATAGGCAGGATCCGCCTGGAACTCAATGATTGTTAAGTCTTCAAAGTTCGCATCTTTCGGGGTCACTAGATAATGACGGTCTCTATATAAAAGCTCATTTTCCTTATTCAACACCCGAGAGCCACGTACAATTGACAAGTGATATTCACCTTGGTTAGCGATAATTTCTTGAGTGGAACCTACATTTATTTTTACATTTACACTCGGGAAATCATTTAAATACTTATAGAGAATATCAGGTAATATCGAGTACCCAATTAGTGATGACACACCAATTGAAATATTCCCTTCTACTTCACCCTCATTCGCTAGAATATAATCTTTTACACGGCTTTCTTCGTCGACAACCTTTTTTGCATGCTCTATAATTTTTTCTCCAACACCTGTCGTGTATAGTGCTTTTTTTGTTCTAATAAAAATCTGCACGCCCCACTCATCTTCGATGGATTTCAATCGTTGGCTGACTGCCGGTTGTGATATATATAATTTTTCTGCAGCTTTACGTAGAGTTTTGGCTTCACTCAGTGTTGCAAGTAAACGGTAATCATCTACTTTCACGATACTACCTCCATTTAAGAAGCCATTCACGGTTTCCGGAATGGCTACATTAATTTTTTAAGTTCAGTTAGTGCAAAATCTGCTAGCGCCTTAAACTGTGAAAAATTACTGTCGATTTCATGCATTAAATCATTTGCGACCTGATAGGCAAAATCTCTTTCTTTTTTAGTAATCTTTCCCTTTTTTAAAGCACGTTTGATATCTTCTTCATCGACAAGTTCATATCGCCCATCTGGTAAGGCCAAAACATCAAGATACATATCTTCCCGTCTCGCTTTTCCAGGTTCTAATGTGTGTGAATAATTAATGTCGAAATAATACTGTATCTCTGTCCAACGTTCATCGTACATGACCGTAAGACTGTAATTTTTATTTTCAGGTAGGAGTTGCATCCATTTATAATTGTTGGCTGCCACGAGTGTATCTTTACCGACGACTGGTACCACAAGGGGTTCACGTACCTTGTGCATGTGAATCATACCGACCAGGATTTTTTCACCTTTGTAAGTCAGTACGGTTTCATCGTATTTTGAACGCACTAAGCGTCGCCATTTTTTCTTATCTAGATACTTCAACTTCATGGCATTCATCTCCTAATGGTAATTATACAAAAAAAATTAAACAAAAGTATAGAGATAGGCATTTATATTTGCTATCTCTATAACTTTTGCTTATATTTTAGCGAATCGATAGGAGACTGTAATTCATATATGTTTCATACTCTGCCTGTGGATCCTCAATAAATCCAGGGTAACTGTATAAGAGGAATTTACCACTAGTTGGATCGATGTCTTGTTTTGAAAAGTCTGTAACAAAGTCATTTCCATCAACTTCTGTTAATTCATATTTCTCATCTAACTCATCTATTGTTAAAGTCTCATAGTCGGTTACAAACGCCTCGTATTCATTCTCTTCAAGATTAACTGTGTACAATACACTTGTCTTATCAATACCTAGTAGACTTAAAACCTCATCTTTATTCTCAACATTTCCTATTATTGCAGGATTATAAATCGAGCTTGTTCCATAAATAGAATCATCTACATAGTTTAGATTCAGGCCAATTTGCCCTGTCTCGTTAACAATGACCGGATGGTAAAGTGAAAGTTCAGCGAGAGATGCTTTGTAACTGTCAACTATATCTTTATCTAAATCGACATTATATTCATTACTGCTAATACCCATAAGTTTAGGCGTTTGTTTAGCATAAGCAAGTACATCTTCATGCTTTTGATATTCACTAAAACGCTGACGATCCATTAACTGAACTGCCTCTGAATCAGGATTTAAAGTATTAAATTGATAGGTCTTTATACTCCCGTCCATCATTTTATACTGCAGATTGATTGTCGCTTCCATCTCTTTTGAAAAATCTGGACGACGTCGTTCTTCACTAGCAATTTCGTGTATTTTTCTCGCCGTTTGAATCGCACCTTTCGAATCGTCAAAACCATAACCAGCTTCAAGATATTTACGAGTTGCTTGGTCCATCATCATGGCATCATTATTTAAACTGATACTCTCAACCTCATTTGTCTCCGGTATATCATCCACATATCGTGTGAAGGCGAAAACAAAAATAATCCAAAAAATGATAATCAATACTATAGTTAGAATCAGTGAACGCCACTGAAATTGTATTTTAACGCTGTTTTGAAAGAGCATTTCAATGACAAGGTATGACACCAATGCACCGACGCTAAAACTAATAATAGAGATAATAACTGATTGTTGTAATAAAAAGGATACAACAACACCCAGTGCTAACATGCCCGTAATTGTTGTTAGAGCAATGAGCAGGTTTCTCAACCATATAAAGTTAAAACTCAAATGCACACTCTCATTTCTTCTGTACTTATATAGGACAAAAGATAAGATAATAAGGATAATTGCTAGTATGCCGAAAATCAAACTCAGCCCAACGTTTAACCCCATGTATAGTTGATTCACTGCCAATATAGGAAAAGTCGCATCTAAGACTGGTTGGATATAAGTTGTTATATCAGTTGATATACCGTCAAAGAGTAGGCTTGCAGTACCATGAATGAGTGTCCATAAGACAATCGGTAAAAATAAAATCAAAATTATTATTTGTAAATGTAAGAATGATCCGTTGACTAAATAGCCTGTGAAAAGGGCGATAGAAAACATCACTAGATGTGTAAAAATTGAATATACTAACCATTTCCCTATTTCTAAAAGTGTAATATTCGTAGCAATTGTCATACTTTCTGCCACAAGTATTAAACCATTTACCAAGAGAGGGATGACAATGGCTAGAAATCCTACTATCAGAACATGAATAAGTAGGTTTGAGCGCTTTATGGGTAAGGAATGTATAAAATCTGATGAATCTTCCTTATACAAGTAGTTTATTAGAAACATACCGACAAGCGTCGAAAAGGCTAAACCAATCATTTGTTGTCCAGCAGACAACTCGAAAAGAGTACTTCTAACTGTACTGCCCACAATCATGTTATTATTCATAGCGTCTATCCAAATGATGAGTGGTAAGGCGATAATATTCATGACCATGTAGACCACTGTCATCCAAAATATAAGACCCGTGAAATGACCCAGTAGATTTTTATTCAACAATGACATTTGAGATTTCATAACCCATTTCCCCCATTTCATAAGTGAATATTTCTTCTAGTGTTAATGGCAATATATCGTACATTAATGGGTTATACTTACTCACTTTTTCTTCTACTTTAGAGAGATTCCCTTTAATAATACATGTGATAATTCGTCCCTTTTGACTCGAATGTACAACGTTTAAATCTTCATAAAATTTATTGTCAGGTAGCGTTTTAAAGGCAATCTGTAATTTACAATGACTCCCTCTAATTTCAGACAAGTCTTGATTAAATAGAATCTTACCATGATGCATGATAGAAACTGAGTCACATAAGTCCTCCATTTCTCTTAGGTTGTGACTTGAAGCAATGACCGTCATCTTATGATTAGCGATATCTTGCATCATAATATTTTTAACTTGTCTTCTCATAATTGGATCTAAGCCATCAAAAGGCTCATCTAACAGAAGTACTTTCGGTCGACTAGAGAATGCTAATATAAAAGATGCCTGGCGTTTCATTCCCTTTGATAGCTGATTTAGTTGAGTATTTGGAGCGAGGCCAAAGTGTTGGGACAACTGTACAAAGCGCTCAGATGACCAGTTCGTATACATTGCCTGATAAAAATTAGCCATCTTTTTCAAAGTTGCACCCTTAAAAAAGAATGGAATATCATGAAGGAGAATCACATCATTTTTTACTTTGGGACTCTCAAAAATATCAGCACCATCATAAGTGACACTTCCTTTGTCCGCCTTGTAAACACCCGCCATAATTTTCATCAAGGTCGTCTTACCCGCACCATTTGAGCCAAGTAAACCATGTATGGTTCCTGGTGCGATATCCATTTCTATACGATCCACAGCTACTTTTTTTCCAAAATACTTTGTCGCTTGATTAATATTCAGCTTCATAACCATCCTCCTTTTCCTTATAAATCCCATCGACAAATTCCTTTACCTCGTCACTCGATACCTCAAGAAACACAAGCTCACCAATCGGCGCTTTAAGCGATTCTAAAATCACCCTTATTCTCTCTTGATTCACTTGATTCGTTATTTCATTAACAAAACTTCCACGTCCAGGTAATGAACTCACATAGCCTAGCCTTTCCAATTCCCTATATGCTTTTTGAATGGTATTAGGATTTATTGTAAGCTCAGCTGCCAATGATCTAACGGAAGGTAACTGCTCGTTAGCTTGAAGCACGCCTTTAATGATCTGTTGCTTTATATTATCAACAATTTGCTCATACAAGGGTTGTCGGCTTTTAAGATCAATTTCAAACATGATTTACCCCCTCCAACTAACTGTATTATATATTATAGTACAGTTAATACACTAGTTTGTCTATAAATTTATAATTTATAAATTATTATTCTTTCAAACTTGCTTTTTAAGTACTTACTGGTTATGATATAAATCAACATTTAATAATATTTATACAATATTGAGAATATTAATTAGTTATATACTATTTTCAGGAGGTATTTATGCAATTCCAAGGTAAAAATTTTTTAACAACGACTGATTTTTCTAAAGAAGAATTGACCTACCTCATTGACTTCGCGATTCATTTAAAAGCTTTAAAACAAAACAATATTCCTCACCAGTACTTACAAGGCCAAAGTATTGCGTTACTTTTCGAGAAAACTTCTACACGTACTCGTGCTGCCTTTACAGTAGCTGCTAATGACCTAGGTGCGCATCCTGAATTTCTAGGCACTAATGATATACAACTCGGTAATAAGGAATCTGTAAAAGATACTGCAAAGATTCTTGGTAGCATGTTTGATGGAATTCAATTCCGCGGGGCAAGTCAGGACACTATTGAAACACTAGCTGCTCATGCAGGCGTTCCCATTTGGAACGGCTTAACGGACATGTGTCATCCGACACAAATGATTGGGGATTTCATGACAATTAAAGAAAGTTTCGGGTCTCTTCAAGGTATTAAAGTGGTCTATGTTGGAGACGGCCGTAACAACGTCGCAAATTCACTGTTAGTTACAGCAGCGATTTTAGGTGTCGACATGACAATCGCTTCGCCTGAATGTCTCTTACCTGATGAATTTTATAGCAAACAAGCAGCGTTATATGCAAAAGAATCAGGAGCAACGATTAATTTAACAAGTGACGTGCATAGTGCAGTTAAAGATGCCAACGTTATCTATACCGATGTCTGGGTCTCTATGGGTGAAGAAGATCAGATTGAAGCACGTCTTAATTTACTAAAAGAATATCAAGTAAATGAAGACTTGCTTAAAGATGTACATGAGCAGTTCATATTCATGCATTGCTTGCCTGCTTTTCATGATACGAAAACTGGCTTTAGTCAACAGATAAAAAAAGACTATGGTTTAGATGAAATGGAAGTAACAGACGAGGTCTTTAATGCACCTTATGCAAAGCAATTTATTCAAGGTGAAAACCGTCTACATTCCATTAAAGCGATTATGGCAGCAACGAACGGACATATTTTCATCCCTCGGTAAAATACAAAAAACGAGTCTTAGATATCCCATTTAGGATAACTAAGACTCGTACAGGATATATTTTTCACTTACCAAGCGTGTCCACTGCCACCGTCAATATTGACAGCAGTTCCCGAAACATATGATGCTAAATCTGAACATAAGAAGGTAATGACATTAGCCGCTTCACTCGTATCCCCGATTCTACCTAGTGGGATATTCTCTCCAATTTGTTTAGAGTATTCATCCCAACTTAAATCAGGTGCATTGTTTTGCCAACGCTTTTCGATTTGATCACTACGAATTAAACCGATACATACAGCATTAACGCGGATATTGTATTGGCCAAGGTCTTTAGACATTGCCTTAGTCAGTGCTAAACCAGCACTTCTAGAGACCGTTGTTGGTAGTGAATTTGCCTGAGGTGTTTTACCCATAACTGCAGTTAGGTTTAAAATCGCACCGCCTTGTTTTTTTAAGTGAGGGATGGCTGCTTTAGAAATTTTAACAGCTGCAAGTACTTTTAAATCGATATCTTGTTCCCAGTCACTAAGTTCAATATCTTCAAAGCTTTTAGCAAATGAACTACCCGCATTATTAACAAGTACGTCTAGACGCCCATATTCTTCAATTGCCTTATTGACAATTTTTTCACCAGCATCCTCTGAGGTAATATCAATAGCAATGTATGAGACCTCACCAAACTCTGATATTTCCGCTTGTGCTTTTTTAAGTCCTTCTTCTCCTCTAGCAACGAGTAGAACTTTCGCACCAAGTTTAACCATCTGTTCTGCTGTTTCACTACCGATTCCTTTACTTGAGCCTGTAATCACTGCAACTTTGCCTTGATAATTAAAATTCATCTTGATTCATCCCTTCATATTTTTTATTACTTAAAGATCAACCATTGGAACTAAAAACTAGCCTAAGTTTACATTATGAAATACATTGGAAACATCTTCTAAGTCTTCTAAGACATCGATGAGATGCTCAAACTTTTCTTGGTCTTCATCTTCTAGGTTAACTTCATTTTGAGCAATCATCGCGAGTTCTGCAACCTTATAGTCTTCAACGCCCAGCTCATCCAGTGCATTTTTGATATCGTTAAAGGCATGCGGTTCACCGTAGACCACTGTCATCTCATTTTCTAAAGTCACATCTTTAACATCGACTTCTTTTTCCATTAAATGCATCAATACTTCTTCTTCCTCAAAGCCTTCAAAGACAAAAACTGATACACTATCAAACATATAAGATACCGCACCACTGACGCCCATATTTCCGCCGTTCTTACCGAAGGCTGCACGTACTTCTGAAACTGTACGATTCACATTATCGGTCAAGGCATCAACGATGATCATTGAACCACTTGGTCCAAAACCTTCGTATCTCAATTCATCGAAGTTTTCTTCTTCGCCGCCTTTTTTGGCTTTTTCAATTGCTTTATCAATGATGTGTTTGGGAACTGAATAAGTCTTCGCTCTTTCTAAGACAACCTTTAAGGCTTGATTCGCTTCAGGATCAGGTTCACCTTTCTTTGCCGCGACATAAATTTCTCTGCCGAATTTTGCATAGACACGGCTAGTGTTCTGGTCTTTTTGAGCTTTCTTTTCTTTAATATTATTCCATTTTCTTCCCATTGTTCATCTTCCTTATTTCGTAGATTTAATTGTTTTTAGGTCTCTTTTCAGGGACGGTCTTATTGATAATCATCTCAACTTGGTAAATTCGACTCACTAAAAGGTGAATCGGCGCCTGTGTTAATTTATATATTGGCCAAGGTAGAGATGGTTCATAGTCATGTAAGGCCATTATAAATTCATCAGTCACAGCAAGCTTTCTAAACTCAAAACGCTGAGTTTTCTTAGCTATATTTTTTCTTAATTTACCGCCGATAATTTCAAAGATAATGATATCTTCAGTTGATGATTCTTCGTTTAATTTCAATATTAAGACAGGAGAAGGGTTGTCCAGTAAATGAATATAGACGGTCTTATTTTCTATTACAGTATTTACAAAATTATAGACAATCTCATCGAGCCAGCCAAAGTAGTACCAAGCTATATTTTCTATAGTCCAACCCGAAGGCATAGGTGCCCTCTGTACACTTCTCACGCTATTGTAGTCCTTAATGCGATAATTTAAATTCTTACCATAGCGTCTTATTGGTGTCTGTGTTTCATTAACTGGGGTGCCGTAACTACCTAGGACAGAAAGTATACTCCCATCGGATAGTTCATCCGCTATATATATAATTTGTTCAATTTCATTAACCATACTTGCACGCGCAATATTATCTGCGATTAACATATATAGGTCACTGAATTTCCCTTGAGTTAATCGGTTCAGTCTCATAATAGGGTCTTCATAGAAGATAACGATATCCATACCGGACAAAGCATCCTCAACATCAGGTAAGATAAAGAGATCTTTCTTAATAAAGTTCACATCTTCGAAGTAATCTTCTTCATGTGCTGCTGAAAATGCATAGAGTTCAGAGGTATCTTTTAGTTCTTCATATAAATGCTCACCAATTCTACCGTTCACACCCATTAGTAAAACTTTCTTTTTTTGCATACAACCACTCCTAATGTACTGAATCTACCCATTTCATCCTTACGGCAAGCATTAAAACAATCATAATAATGGTGACACAACCAATACCTAAGAAGGGTAGGTTAAAGACTGTTGCAAAGTAACCGCCAATTGTGGAACCAGCAACAGAACCTAAAGAAAAGTAAGAATAAAAGATACCATTTGCTTTACCCCGTTCGTGCATTTCTGACGATTCAGCAATAATTTTATTCATGGATGGGAATGTCAATGCGAAACCAATTCCGTAAATAACCATGACGATAAAGATCATGGTAGCAGACGGAACGAAATGTAAGAGCATCATACTCACACTTAAGATTAATAATCCAAGTGCAACTAAGCTTTCACTCTTGTAAGCTGTGTATATTTTATTTATAGGTGATATGAAGACGATAATCGCTGTCACACCAAAGACACTGAGCATCATACCTGTACTCGATGTTTCCAAATCAAGTAGGTCCGTTTTTATTGGTAAACCAAATGCCAAAGCACCTTGTGAAATCATCAAAGTAAATGATGAAATATAAGCCACATTTAATGATGGTCTTAACAATAATTCCTTAAGCGATGTTTGACTATGATGTGCACGGCTGCCTTCAGTCGAACTTTCTTTGATGGCAGAATAGACAATGATTGTACCAATGACATAAACAATAGCTAAGACATAATAGACTGTTTCATAGTTCACCAGGCTCGCAATGATTCCGCCCGATGCAGGACCTAATATAGCAGCAGTCCCAATGGCCACACCTGTTAGGGCCATAGATTTACCGATTGCCGAACGTTTTGATATATCAGCAACTAAGCTAAATGCAGCTGGTGTTAGAAGTCCGCTTGAGAAACCGTGAATCGCACGTACAAGAAGAAGAATACCAATTGATGGTGTCATCGTGTAGATTAAAACGAAAAACACCTGCATAATCATTCCGAACAGGAGTGTATTTCTCCGACCGTACTTATCGGACATGTAACCGCCCGCCATGTTTCCGACCATATTAAACAGTGAATATGTAGCAACTACAATCCCTGCCATAAACTCAGATGCACCAAGTTCTAGAACAAAGGGGGTAATTATCGGCAACTGAATAAATAAGTCTAAAAAACAAATGACGATAACTAAATATAAAATAATTCTCTTTTTCACTTAAATACCTTCTAACATAGTGATAATTCTATCTATATTATTATAACAAAAAAAGACAGTCTATCACCTTTTAGACTGTCTTTGACCTTTGATTTATACGTCTTTGTTCAATTTTTGTTCATAACCATCGATGACTGCTGCTACAGCACCATCACCTGTAACGTTCGTTGCGGTACCAAAGCTATCTTGGGCGACGTAAAGTGCAATCATGAAAGCAACTGCCGCTTCGTTGAAGCCTAAGTTAGTCATTAAGACACCACTCGCTGCCATAATTGCGCCACCCGGCACTCCAGGTGCTGCAATCATTACAATACCAAGTAGTAAGATGACGCCAACCATTTCAAAGAATCCTGGCATACTATACTCAGGTAATATCGTCATAACTGCTAATGAACAACTGACGATTGTGATCGTTGAACCTGATAAATGAATCGTTGCACATAATGGTATTACAAAATCAGCGATACGTTCTCTAATTCCGTTTTTCTTCGCACGTTCTAATGTGACAGGAATCGTTGCAGCAGATGACATTGTACCTAGGGCTGTAAAGTATGCTGGAAGCATTGTTTTCAACATAGCAAATGGATTCCTCTTCAATATTGAACCTGCAACCGTATATTGAATCGTTAACCAAACCCAGTGTAAAATAATCGCAACTAATAAGACGACACCAAACACTTTTAGCGTATCGAATACAGTGCCAGTTGCTGCCATTCCAGCGAACACACCGGCAATGTAAAACGGTAGAATTCTAATGATAACTTTTTCGATAATGAATTCTGTGATGTCTTTACCTTGGTCGAAGAATTTTATCATTAAGTCGAGCTTTAAGATATTCATGACAATCCCGACTGCAAAAGCTAATACTAGCGCTGGTAAGATGTCAATAATTGGCGTCAATTCAAACTCAATAAAACTCTCAAGGCCTGTCCCTTCTTCAGGAACAGAACTTCCTTCAGTTATACGTGGCATCACGAAAGATGCAACAATGTAAGCTAAAATACCCGCACCTAAAGTAGATAAGTAAGCGACACCTAAAGTCGCACCAACAACCTTACCTGAACCGGTACCGATTTGTGAAATCCCTGATGCAATAAAGAATAAAATAATAAATGGAATCGTAAAGAATATAAAGGCTCCTAAGATTGACTCTAATGTCACAAATAACCTAACGATGAATTCCATAATCTGTCCTGCTGTACCATCTGGACCGAGTAAGTAGTAACCCCCACCTACAATAATACCCGCAACGATACCAGCAATCAGTTTTGCTAATAACTTCACTTTGTAAATCCCCCTTGAAATATTGTACTTCGAATTTATAGCGCTTAAGTATTCTTTAAAAAGTAATTAAAAAACGATTTCGTAAGCAACGTACCAGTCATCTAAGTTGTCATCTAAATTTAAGTTACCCTTAAATTCAAACCCCAGTTTTGTAAACAAGTACTGCATTGCTTTATTCTCTAATGACGTATCAGTATGTATGCCAAGATAACCTTTTTGTTTACCTACCTCAATGATTTCACGAATAATTTTCTGGGCGAGACCTTGACCTTGGAAATTCGGGTCTATTGCGAGTCTATGAGTCGCAAGGCAATCAATTCGTGCCAGTTCCCAAGGGATATCATCATAACTAAAGGCGTGATTATCATCGGCTGTAATGCAACCTTTGATGACACCATCTTCTTCAAACACATATAAACTTTCAGCCTTCACATCATCTTGAAATACTGATGCATTAGGATAGTTTTCATCCCATTGATAATTACCAACAGCATGCATTTCTGGTATTACTCTTGAAACGATATCCATTATATGTGGTACATCGCTCATAACGGCTAGTCTTAAAGCCATATTATCTCCCTCGTTCTATCTATCATTTTGTAAAAAAATCTCTCAAGTGCTATGCATTTAATTATACATTGTTGTATACTAATTTAAAGACTAAAATGTAAGGGGTTTTATAATGTTCAAATTTGATAAGAACACCGTCCCATATCATGTGACAAATATGATATTTTATGTTCTGACTTTAGTTGTTGTTGGCTTAATCTACTACTTTGCATTCTTACCACCATTACTAGAAGTTACAACAGGAGAATTCTTCCAAAACTTCGGTATGCGTCAAGTTGGCGGATCAGTTTTCTTCTTAATTCTAGTCATCGTACCATTTGTACTAGTAGCTGCCGCAGGCTATCACTTATATAGACTGATTAAACCTGCACCAAAAGTATCAACAGACTTTTAAAATTATATATACCATGGGGATGGGAGAAAACCTGAGCTTACATAAGCTCAGGTTTTTTGTGTTTTTTGTCTTTCGAAGCGGAGCTCCACCAGTACATCAGCTTCGTTTTTACTTCGAAGAGGAGCTCCACCCTTACATCAGCTTCGTTTTTACTTCGAAGCGGAGCTCCACCCTTACATCAGCTTCGTTTTTATTTCGAAGCGGAGCTCCAACATTACATCAGCTTCGTTTTTATTTCGAAGCGGAGCTATGCCATTACATCAGCTTCGTTTTTACTTCGAAGCGCAGCTCCACCAGTTCATCAGCTTCGTTTTGATTTCGAAGCCGAGCTCCACCGGTTCATCAGCTTCGTTTTTACTTCGAAGCCGAGCTCCAACATTACATCAGCTTCGTTTTTATTTCGAAGCCGAGCTCCACCGGTTCATCAGCTTCGTTTTTACTTCGAAGCGGAGCTCCAACATTACATCAGCTTCGTTTTCCTTTCGAAGCGGTGCTAAACCACACACCGACAACTACACTTCCAACTATTCTTGTAATGTCTTTTTAAAGGCGATTAGATAGTGCTCAACTTCTCTAGCACCCGCAATGGCAAATTTGTCATCAAATATATAATACGGTAACGTCTTCACCTGATTCACTTTAGCTAGATTAAAATCACCAATGACTTCTTCTAAATAGATACTCGGATCATTCAGTAATTCTTCGACTTCACTCTGTTCAAGTCCTGCTTTGATACCAATATTCAATAGCACTTCTTGATTGCTAACATTCTCACCTTTAGTAAAATAGCTCTCATAGAGTGCATCTAAAATTTCACTACCTTTGCCATTTTCCTTGGCTAATTTCAACAATCTGTGAGCATTTCTTGTATTTGCAGGTACTACTTTATCCATATTAAACTCAATACCGACTTTTTCACCTGCTTCCACGATACGTTCGACCATATCATGAATCTCATCTAATGGTTTTTGGTGTTTATCGGCAAGGGATTGATAAATATCTCCCGTCGGTGTTTTTGAAGCTTGGTTGTCGAGTTCATAACTTAAATAATCTAAATTAATACTTTCTTCAACATCGAATTCTGCTTTTGCCTTTTCAATATTTTTCTTTCCTATGTAGCAAAAAGGACATGCAATATCTGTATAAATTTTAACTTCCATAATCTCACTCCTAGTTAACATTAATTTTACCATACATTTATGCAAGACTTTAAAGTGTCACTTTCCTGTAGTAAATTTTTCACAAAAATTGCCTAAAATCTGGTACAATATTGTCTGTAAAACTATCAGGTGTAACCTGCAATTATATTTATGATAGGTGGAAAATGAAAATGGAATATCGTGTTTTACTGTACTACCACTATATTGATGTGGAAGATCCGGAAACGTTTGCTGCTGAGCACTTACGTTTTTGTAAAGATTTAGGCTTAAAAGGCCGTATTTTAGTTGCGCATGAAGGAATTAACGGGACTGTTTCTGGTGATATTGAACAGACTGACCGTTACATGGAATATATGAAAGCTCATCCACTGTTTAAAGATATCGTCTTTAAAATTGATGAAGCAGAAGGCCACGCCTTTAAGAAAATGTTTGTACGTCCGAGACCTGAACTTGTTAATTTAAGTTTGGACAAGGACATCGATCCTCGTGAGCAAACGGGTGAATATTTAAGCCCTGCTGAATTTTATGAAGAAATGCAAAGAGACGATACAGTCGTATTAGATGTAAGAAATATATATGAATATGATGTCGGTCACTTCCGTGGTGCGATCAAGCCAGATGTAGAAACGTTTAGAGATACTCCGGAATGGGTTCGAAATAATAGACATCTATTTGTAGGCAAGAAAATTTTAACCTACTGCACAGGTGGAATTCGCTGTGAGAAATTCTCAGGTTGGTTAAAAGAAGAAGGTTTTGACAATGTTGCACAACTTCATGGTGGTGTAGCAACTTATTCTAAGGATCCAGTAGCAAAAGGTCAGCTATGGGATGGTCAAATGTATGTTTTCGATGAAAGACTTACTGTCCCAATTAACCAAGTTGAACATGTTGTTGTTGGTAAAGATCACTACGACGGGACACCATGTGAACGCTATATCAATTGTGCGAATCCAGAATGTAATGCACAAATTTTAGCCTCAGAGGAAAACCAAGCATATCACTTAGGTGGTTGCTCTATGGAATGTGCTGAGCACCCTCGTAATCGTTATATTGTTGAACATAATCTGTCATCAGAGTTTGTACAATCACGAATAGAAGAATTAAAACAAACAGACTTTAGTAAAACAGAACCGATGCTAAGCCATAAGGGCTAAGTATTTCGCTCGGAAATCTATTTAAGATTTTCGGGCTTTTTTTATGTATAATACCAGGTATATTACTAGGAATTAATTGTTGAATAATTCTAAATTCATGTTATGATTACTGTTAATTCATAGTTTGCCACTAGGATAATTTACATATTATCGGAGGGAAAAGATATGCAGTTTAGTATTTTGAACCAAAGTCCACTTTTAGAAAATCATAATGTACAGGAGTCACTTGCTCATACAACCGAACTTGCGAAAAAAGCAGATGACTTAGGTTATCGCCGTTATTTTGTTTCAGAACACCATAATATGGATCATATTATTGGAACATCTCCTGAAGTCCTTGTTACTCACCTATTGAGTCAGACAAAGCGCATTAAGGTTGGTGCAGGTGGGGTCATGTTATCTCATCACAACCCGTTTCATGTTGCAGAACAATTTCAACTCATGAGTCATCTCGCACCTGAACGTGTTGACCTTGGTGTTGGTAAAGCTCCAGGAGGCACTCCATTAGCTACACAGGCCCTACAAGAAGAATTAAAAGATGATATTGAAACTTTCAACGATCGTTTCTTAAAGTTGAAGTCTTATATCGACGGGACTCATGACAATGCTCATAGTCTACAAATTTCTTTAGATACAAAATCAAGTCGCCCAAGCATCTTCCTCCTTGGTGGTAGTCCTGATTCTGCTCAGTTTGCTGCTAAAAATAAGGCGAACTTTATCTTTGCACATTTTATTAAAAATGACCCAGGACTTTTAAAAGAAGTGGTTAATGTCTATAGAAAGCATTATCCAGAAGGTGAAATTATTGTCGCCCTGTCAGTCTTAGCGGTAGATAACGAAGAAGATAAAGCACTGTTAAGAAAAGAAAACGAACTTTATACCATTACTTATCAAAGTGGCAAAACTTTAACTGTTATCAATCAAAATCAAGTTAATGACTTTATTAAAAATACTGATGAAAAAGTAGAAGTTAATAAAAAGGAAGCAGATATGATTATTGGAAACAAAGAAGAAATACTAGAAGCTTTAAATAAATTGAGCCAGGATATAGAAATTGATGAGTTCATGTTCCATCTCCCAACTAGTCGTAGTGAAATTAGAGATTACACTATAGAAACGCTTGCTCCAAACCAGTTAAGACAAACAGAAAAGGCAGGGATAATATGAGTAAGAAAGTAAAATTTGGTGTAATGTTAAATGGCCCAGGAGGTCATATGAATGCTTGGCGCAGTGAAGATGTTCCAGCAGATGCAAGCATCAACTTCGATTACTTAAAATCTGTAACCCAAAAGGCTGAAGATGCTGCATTTTCCTTTATATTTGTAGCAGATGGTTTATATATAAATGAGAAATCCATTCCTCATTTCTTAAGCCGCTTTGAACCCCTAACATTACTAGCTGCTTTGGCACCAATTACTTCAAAAATCGGCCTAGTCGGTACAGTCTCAACTTCATACAGTGAGCCATATACAATCGCCAGACAACTGATGTCGATTGACCATATATCAGGCGGACGTGCGGGATGGAATGTTGTGACATCTCCATTAGAAGGCAGTGCCAACAACTTCAGTAAGGACAAGCATCCAGAGCACAGTTTACGTTATGATATTGCTGACGAACATTTAAGATCAGTTCAAGGGTTATGGGACTCATTTGAAGATGATGCCTTTACTCGTGACAAAGCGAGTGGACAGTATTTCGATAAAAATAAGATGCATGAATTAAATTTTGAAGGAGATTTCTTCAATATTGCAGGTCCTTTAAATATCGAACGTTCTCCTCAGGGGCAACCCATTATCTTCCAAGCTGGTGCGTCACCAAAAGGTTCCGCATTTGCAGCCCGCCACGCAGATGCGGTATTTACAAATGCGAGTACACTAGAACATGCCAAAGAGACTTATGAACAACTGAAACAAAAAGCTGTTGATAGTGGTAGAAATCCAGGGGACATTAAAGTTTTCCCTACCCTACAGCCTATCGTTGGTAAGGATCACGAAGAGGTTCGTGCACGTTATGAATACATTAAAAACCTAGTAACAATTGAAGAAGCCCTCACCTATTTAGGACGCTACTTCGACCACCACGACTTCAGTCAATACAATGTTGATGCCCCGTTCCCAGAACTAGGTGATGTCGGCAAAAACAGCTTTAGATCTACGACAGATGAAATTAAAAAGCGCGCTAAAGAAAATAATTTAACGCTTCGACAAGTTGCAATGGAAGAAACGACGAGAGAAAGTGCCTTTATGGGTACCTATGAAGAGATTGCCGATCAAATTATTGAGTGGATCGATCACGGTGCAGCAGACGGTTTCGTTTTAATCCCTCATGTCTTTGGTGAAATATTTGAAGACTTTATTAATAAGGTGATTCCAATCCTTGTAGAACGAGGCTACTATGATAATGAATACAGTGGTCAAACACTCCGCGATGAACTCGGTTTAAAATTCAAAGAGAATAGATATCAGCAGTAAACGCTCAAACTATGGCTACTTTTAAAGTGGTCATAGTTTTTTTCTCCTTATTCATAAATTTTTCAGAACTGGTTTATATACTCACAGTATAGAAATTTTGAAAGGAGAAAATATGATGGAAATTTTACTAATGATTATTGTTTACCTCATGATTATTTCATTTTTTATAACTGTGGGGTTATTAGTCTTGGAAATATTAATGAAGGGACCTAAAGAGAGAAAGTTTACTTATGTAAATATATTTGGAGTGGTGACTTTCATTAGTTTAATCGCCTTCCTCATTTTAGTAAACTTATATCTATAGCAACAGAAATGAGGTTTACAAATGAAAGATTTCAATATTTTAATCGTTGAAGATGATATCAGTTCTGCTAAAAATTTAAAGAAGATACTAGTCCAACAAGGGGCTAAAGTAAAATTGAATCACACTGGTGAACATGTCTTAGAACAACTCACAGATGTTCACCTTATTTTATTAGATATCATGTTGCCATATGACGATGGCCTATCGATTGCTGATTATATTCATCAGCATATCGATACGCCAATCATTTTTCTATCAGCAAGAAACGACATGGATAGTAAGATTACAGGTTTACGTGCTGGGGATGACTACATTACTAAACCCTTTCATCCGACCGAGTTGATTTCTAGGATTAACAATATCTTAGATCGCTTTTACGATAAAACACCGACAACTCTATTCAACTTGACTATAGATCCATACAAATTTGAAGTTTTTGACCAGGAAGATAATGAAATTCCTTTTACAAAAATTGAAAAACGGTTGTTCTTTTACTTATTTTCTAACATCGGTACAACATTAACAAAAGAACAGATACTACAATACGTTTGGCCAGATGGAGATATCTACGATAATTCCTTGAACGTTTATATTAAAAAGATTAGACAAAAAACTAATGATCACGACAACACGATTATTTCTACTATTCATGGAATAGGATATAGGATGAATGCTCATGAAAAATAAAAATCTAAGCTACAAATTTTATGTCGTCATGTCCTTATCAATAGCTGCCATCCCAGTGGTTTTTATCCTGTTGTCCTATGCAATGTTCTTCACTCACCTTGGCATTACCTCATTATTTAGTATCGATGGTCATTTTTCTGGTAGTATACTGACCACTTATTTTTATATTGTCTTTTTTGGCATTCTGTTTGGATTAATGTTTATTGCTGCTAGATACTTTAAGAAGATTATTAATCGTATAAATACAATGGAACAGACGGTCAGAAAAATTGCAGAAGACGATGCATTTCCTGAAAAGCTCGCAGTCATTGAAGAAAGTGAGGACGAGTTGAATAAGCTTGCTGCATCAATCAATACCATGATCGACAGACTAAGAGCAAAAGAAATCGAATTATCACAGATGGAAGATTTAAAACGCGAATATTTAAAACAATTATCTCATGATATTAACACACCATTAAATGCGCTAAATCTTGAATTATATTTGTATAGCCAAAATCATAATGTACCAAAAGAAGAGGTAGATGTACTCTATCAAAAAGTTGATTACATTAGTAAACTGGTGAATTCAATATCAAGTGAAGCATTATTTGATATCGATAACTATTATATTTTTAAAGAAGATATTTCTGTCCATAAGTCTTTAAAACAAACCATTAACAAGTGGTCATATTTACTGAACAAGAATAATATAGAATATACAATTGACGTGCAAAATAATCTGATATGGCAAGCCAATGAACTGTGGCTGGACCGATTATTTGAAAACATCATCTCTAATATTTTCAAACATTCAGCTACGAATCAAATTGAAATAACTATTGATGAAACCTTAATAATTAAAGACTACGGCGTTGGTTTTGAAATTGATAGAGATCATGAAACAACAGGTCTTTCAGTAATCAAAAATATTTGTCAGAAGCTTAATATTCAATTGGATATTGAGTCAACAAATGCGGGTACAGCTTATCGATTATCACAGAAGTAAATGTAGACGTTTAGTGCTAGGTAAATGGTATTCGTTTTGGATTCTAGTTGCAGGTTTGCCATTACATCAGATTCGTTTTTACTTCGAAGCGGAGCTACACCATTACGTCAGCTTCGTTTTTATTTCGAAGCGGAGCTACACCATTACGTCAGCTTCGTTTTTATTTCGAAGCGGAGCTACACCATCACGTCAGCTTCGTTTTATTTTCGAAGCGGAGCTACACCATCACGTCAGCTTCGTTTTATTTTCGAAGCGGAGCACCACCAGTACATCAGATTCGTTTTTATTTCGAAGCGGAGCACCACCATTACATCAGATTCGTTTTTATTTCGAAGCGGAGCACCACCATTACATCAGATTCGTTTTTATTTCGAAGCTCATCTAACAACATTTCGTCTCACCCAATCCCACTTAAACCAACAAAAAAGACTTGGATCTTAAAGGATCCAAGTCTTTTCTCATCATATTAATATTATTAGAATCTGTAGTAACCGTCAACGTGACCATGTACGTAAGATACTGCACGCTCACCAACACCTTCTGAAGGGTTAAGTGCATCTACCATTTGGCCATTACCAATGTAAACACCTACGTGTGAGTAGTTGTTAAAGAATACTAGGTCACCTGGTTGTGGGTTAGATACTTGTGTACCTGCTGCTTGCTGACCATAAGTTGTTCTAGGAATATCTTTACCGTTGAATGCTTTCATGAACTGTTGAGTGAATGCTGAGCAGTCTACTGCTGTTGCAGAGTTTCCTCCCCATACGTAGCTCTTACCTGCTGCTACTGAGTGAGCAACTGATGCTGCATTTCCACCTGATACTTCTGGTGCAGGTGCTGGTGCTGGTTCTGAAACTTCTTCAGTTTCTTCTACTTCTTCAACTTGAGCTTCAACTTCTTCTGCATCTTGAACTTCAGGAGTTTCTTCAACTTCCTCAACTTCTACTTCTTCAACAGCAGGTGCTGATGTTTCTTCTACAGCTGGAGCTTCTTCAGCTTCTTCTGATCCACCTGCAACGTTGATAGTTTTTCCAACGAAGATTAGGTCTGATGTAAGGTTGTTCCACTCTTGTAGTTCAGAAACTGATACGTCAAATTGGTTAGCGATTGAGAATAAAGTATCGCCTGCTTCAATTGTATATGTAGTCGCGTCTGAGCTTACTTCTTCAGTTGTTTCTTCAGCCGGTGCTGCTGCTGGAGCTTCTCCATCGATCTTAAGAACGTCACCAGGGAAGATGATGTCTGAAGTTAAGTTGTTTAATGATTTAACTTCCTCAACTGATTTACCAGCTTCACTAGATAAACTCCAAAGTGTATCTCCTGAATCTACCGTTACTTCTGATGCAGATATGTTAGCTGCAGCCACTGCTGATAATGCTGTAAGTGATGCTGCAGAAATAATAGTTTTTTTCATTGATAAAGCCTCCGTAATTTGGATGTATTTTTTAAATTCGCGTCACGTGCGATTTCCATGAGTCCTACTATAGCACATGATATTGCTAATTTGTCCTTTGTAACCAACTTGTAATTAAAGTGAAAAATCGCAGAACATTCACATTCTCAAAAATATGTTTTTCCGTCCTAAAATAATATATAAAAATAGCTAGAAGCCTTGTATATCAAGGTTCTAGCTATTAAGTGTGTATTTTTGCTTCTGAAGCATGTAAGATAACGTAATTTGACTGTAATAATTAAATTACCGTTGTATGTTGCTTTAAAAGTTCTATGGTCTCTTCATCAAGAGAATCTTCAGTAATAATTCCTGAAAATTCTCTGAGGTTACATACCTTTGAGAAATCTGTACTTCCAAACTTACTAGAGTCAACAACCAAATAAGATACCTGGCCGCACTTCATCATCAAGCGCTTCACGGTTGCTTTTTCAATAGTTGGCGCATAAACACCTTCATCAACATCCATTGCCTGAGTGCCTACAAAAGAAATATTAACTTTGATAGATCTCAAAATATCAATGGTTTGCACACCATACATTGAGCCAATATTCCTCTGCACTTTGCCACCTAAAATTATCACTTCGTGTTGGCTATCGATGAGCTCTGCCGCTGCTTTAATATCGTTCGTCACAATTCTCACTTGAAAATTTTGTTTTTTGAGTAACTTACAAATTTCTAAAGTGGTCGTACCCGCGTCTAGTAGGACCGTATCATCCGGGTGTATAAAGTCCAGTGCCTTTCTAGCAATTACGCGTTTATCTTTAATATTAACGAGTTGCTTTTTAACAAAAGGCACTTCATTCAAAAATGAGTCCTTCAGTAATATTGAATTCGATGTCCGTATAATTTGTTCATTTTCCTCAAGTTCCTTTAAGTCTCGACGCACCGTCATCTCAGATACTGAAAGTTCCACAGCTAATTCTTCTATTGTTACTTCACGACTCTCAGAAACTTTATTTAAAATGTAACGTTTTCTTTTCTCTTTCATATTCATCCCCTTAGACATTTTACCAAGAAAAATTGACGCTCCTCTATGAAGTGTCCTATTTCTTCAATGTCACTTTGTGTGCTTTTAGCCAAACTTCAATCTCTTTCATTCGGTCTGTGTCGCCCGCTTTTTTTGCTGCTTGATATTCTGCTAACTTATCCGTTACCTCATTTTGCTCACCTTTTGAAACTTGTTTCTTTCTGTCCTGCTCTATATCTTCTTCATATATGCGCTCGACTTGGAAGGTTAAAAACAAAGCAACAAGTCCAAAAATTACAGCAAGACCAATTGGTGAAACATTGGTGATATTGTTTAAGGTATTTGTCTTTATAACATTTTCCGATAAAAACTGAGCAACTTCCGGGGTCACAAAACCAATAGCCATACCAATCATTACCTTGATCGGATCAAAATGATATTTCTTTTTTATAGGTGTTCTTTCGTCTTCTTGGGATTTTAGAAACATAGGCATCTCCTTGTTAAATCTTCAAACCTATTATACTAGAAAAGATATGATATGCTAAGCGCTAAGATAACAATACGGAGGTATGACATCTTGAAGAAAAAGAAAGTTCAAAAGACGAATGCCATGCGACAGTTAGATAAAGAGAAAATCCCTTATTTAATTCACGAATATGCTTGGTCAGAGGACCATAAAGATACTGATCGTTCAGTCGACACACTTGAAGTGTCAGAACAAATAATATTTAAGACGCTTGTCGCAGTTGGTAATATCACAGGGCCAATTGTTGCTTGTATTCCAGCCAAAAAAGAATTGGATTTAAAGGCACTTGCAAGGGAAAGTGGTAATAAGAAAGTAGACATGTTGCATATGAAGGACTTGGAGAAAACGACCGGTTATATTAGAGGCGGTTGCTCACCTATCGGTATGAAGAAACACTTTCCTACCTTTATTGCTATTGAAGCTAAGTCACTTGATAAGATGGTTGTGTCTGCTGGTAAAAGAGGAATGCAGGTCGAAGTGACACCTGATGATTTACTGAGCATTACTAATGGATCACTTGTAGATATAACTGATAAGTGATTTGATTACTAAGTAAAAATAGAACAACAAAAAAAAGATACTGGGACAAAAAACTGAATATATAGGGAAATAATAAATTATACTAAAAAAGCCGGACGTTAGACTTCTAGGGGAATAGCATTCTGCGTGAGACTACAGGCTCACGCGATGCCTTAAGAATTGCTAACGTCCGGCTTATTTATGAAGAGGATGGTTTTTGTCCCAACCCCTTTTCAATATTTAAAATTTCAGTAGTCCTATAATAACCTAAGCTTTAGATACGACAATTTCACCATTTTTAATGTGAGCTCTGACTTGTTCTAAATCATCAGATTCTAATATTAAATCAGTAAGTTGGTCTTCAATTCTATCTTGAATCACTCTTCTCAATGGTCTTGCACCAAAGCGTTTGTCGTAACCGAGGCTCACTAATTTTTTCTTAGCGTCTTCAGTAACAGTGATGCTAATATCATTTTCCTTAAGTGTCTCTGATAACTCATTAAGCATTAAATCAGTAATTTCCATCAGATTTTCTTCAGACAATTCATTGAAGTTAATAATTGCATCAAATCTGTTTAAGAATTCAGGTTTAAAGTAATCACTTAAGTTCTCAAGTGTCGTTACTGACTCATGTTGACTCGCATTAAATCCAACACTAGCGTTATTGTCTCCTGTACCAGCGTTACTTGTCATGATAATCACTGTTTCTTTGAAGCTAACAGTACGACCATGAGAATCAGTAAGCTGACCATCCTCCATAATTTGAAGGAACATATTTTGTACATCAGGGTGTGCCTTTTCAATCTCATCTAAAAGAATAATTGTATAAGGATTGTGACGTACTTTTTCTGTTAATTGTCCTGCTTCTTCGTGACCAACGTAACCTGGAGGTGAACCGATAATTTTAGAGACAGCATGTTTTTCCATGTACTCAGACATATCTAATCTAATCATAGAGTCTCTTGTACCAAAAATTTCCTCAGCTAATGCTTTGGTTAATTCAGTTTTACCGACACCTGTTGGGCCAACGAATAGGAAGGAACCTATTGGACGATATTTAGATTTTAGTCCTGCACGGCTTCTTCTGACCGCTTTCGCTACCTTATCTACTGCCTGTTCTTGCCCAATCACTTTAGCACTAAGATTTTCACTTAGAAGTCTCATCTGATTTTGTTCTTCTGCTTGTATTTTTGTTACAGGAATACCTGTTTTCTCTTCAACAATTAATTGAATATCTGTGACATCAACATCTAAAGTCTTTTGTTCATCCTCTGCTGCATCCAATTGTTTTTGTAGTTGTAATTCTTGATATTTTAAGTGTGCTGCAGTTTCATAGTCTTCTTGTTCAGCAGCTTCATCTTTCTCTTTCGCAATTTTGTCTAATTTTTGTTTAATAGAGTCCGTATCATTTTCAGCATTTGAAAGGTTAAGTCTTGCACCGACTTCATCCATTAAGTCAATTGCCTTATCTGGTAAGAAACGATCTTGAATATATCTATGAGATAGGTTAACAAAAGCCTCAATTACGTCATCAGAGTAATTGACCTCATGGAATTTTTCATAGCGATCTTTAATACCTTTAAGAATTAATACAGACTCTTCTAAACTTGGTTCTTTAACAATGATCGGTTGTAGACGACGCTCAAGCGCTGCATCTTTTTCAATTTGACGATATTCTTTTAGCGTTGTTGCACCGATGATTTGTAGTTCACCTCTAGCAAGTGCTGGTTTTAGAATGTTACCAGCATCCATTTGTGAACTTTCTGCAGACCCTGCTCCAACGATTTGGTGAATTTCATCTATAAATAAGATGACTTCTTTTCGTTCTTTTAATTCAGATATTAATTGCTTCATACGTTCTTCAAACTGTCCACGCATAGAAGTGTTCGCGACTAGTGAAGCAACATCTAAAACGTAAATTTCTTTGTCCATCAATTTCGTAGGAACGTTGCCCTCAACAATTTTAAGTGCTAAGCCTTCAGCAATGGCAGTTTTACCAACACCAGGTTCACCAATGAGTACTGGGTTGTTTTTATTTCTTCTATTAAGTGTTTCAATGACACGCTTAACTTCTTTGTCACGACCAATTACAGGATCAATTTTCCCAGATCTCGCCTCGTCGGAAATATTATTACCTAATTGATCTAAAAGTCCGTCTCTATTGCTTTCTTCTCTTGTTCTAGTGCTCGTTGCACTGTTTCCTTGTCCGTTAAAGTATTTATTGTTATTCATTGCATTATTTTGACCTTTAAAGAAATCGTTAGAGTTCATCATTTGTCCTTGGATTTCTTGGAAACAGCTGTCACATAAATGAACCTGCATTTTTTGGTTATTAAAATTCATTGCAAGGTTAACATTTGCTTCGTTAATACCACAATTTTGACATTTCATGTGTGTTTCCTCCTTTTAAAAGTTTTTCAATCATAGTTCGTTTTGACTTTGACTATATTTGACTATGTTTATAGTATAAAGCCTGATATCAGTGACTTCAAATTATGTGCTTATCAAATTTATAATCATACCGAGAAGTTTGACTATCTTTGACTTATAATTTTATTATACATTGACCTTGTTTGACTTTCAAGTTTTTTATACTTTTTCTTTACAAAATCTATCTTCGTATGTATAGTTGATTACACAACTAATCAACCACTCATCAAAAGGAGGTCTTCATGTGTGAAAGCAGTACTAGATGACTCAAAACCTATATTCCAACAAATACACGAAATGATAGAGGACGACATAATTGAAGGTGAACTCCAAGAAGGTGACCAAATCCCCTCAACGACGGAGATTTCGAAATTCTATCAAGTTAACCGTGCAACTGCACAGAAAGGTCTCAGTGTCCTTGTTGAAGAAGGATATGCTTATAAACAACGTGGTCTCGGTATATTCGTCTCTAAAGATGCCCGGTCTAAATTATTAGAGAAGAGAAAAAATGAATTTAGAAAGCAATATATTAAACCTATGTTAGAAGAATCTAAACGCTTAGATATGGGGCTTGATGAAGTGATTAAGTTTTTAAAGGAGGATAATAATGATTAATTTAGACAATGTCGCATTTGCTTATGACAACAAATATATTTTAAAAGATATCAATCTTATAGAAAATAATCCGGTCATTATTGGTTTATGGGGAAGGAATGGTTCTGGTAAAACAACCCTTATGAAACTATTGTCAGGTTTAGAACACCCGACTTCTGGCACGGTCCATGTCGATGGTGAAATACCTTACAATAATATTGAAGCGATGAACCATGTTGCATTTATGCAAGAAGACCACCCTTATAGTGACTTGTGGAATGTTAATGACGCCTTAAATTACGCATCAAATTTTAATGATAAGTGGGATCAAGCTTTAGCTGATCAATTAATAGAAATTTTTCAACTTCCAAGAAAGAAAAAAATTCGTAAATTTTCTAAAGGTATGAAGACGATGTTAACTATCGCAATCGGACTCGCGAGTAAAGCACCCGTAACAATTTTCGATGAGCCATCAAACGGTTTAGATGCGCATATGAGAAAGCAATTCTACGATATCCTACTCGATTCATTTGAAGAAGATCCAAGGGTGATTCTCTTATCAACACACCATATTGAAGAAGTTGAACCACTGTGTGAAAAAATTGCAATTATAGATAACAATACGCTTCTAACCTATCAGGATACGGAATCACTTAAGACACGTGGTGTTCACTTAAGCGGTACAAGTGATGCTGTGAATGCTATTGCAGAACAGTACACAATTTTAGAAGAACGAAAGCTCGGCAAACAGCTCAACGTTATGATTGATGCACCGTATACAGAAGCATTAAAGCAAGAAGCTTTTTCTCACGGTGTTTCTATAGAAAAAGCTCCCTTCCAAGATTATCTAGTCAATTTAACTAAAAAGGAGGCAAAATTACATGCACACGCTTAATGGTCCTTTTAAAATCGTCGCAAAAGAAACTGGCATAACATTTTATATTAATATTTTTGTTACAGTCGCCATTTTTGCTCTCTTTATTTTTTTAAGCTCGTTATCATCTGGCGCTAATAGTGTTGGCGCACTTTTCGGTCCCTTTTATATAGTGTTTCTGACACTGCCATTTATATTCTTTAAAGCGTATCGATTCATACTCGGCTTAGGCGGAACTAGAACTCAGTTTATGTTATCAGCTTACCTATCAAGCATTTTATTTATAATAGCTGCATCAGTCGTACTGACTTTATTACACTTTATAGGGACAAATTTATTCGAGGATTCTTATTCTGTGTTTCACATGGCAGACATTTTAACTGACGCAAATATATTTATGTACTTTTGGATAGATTTCCTATGGCTATTCATTCTATTTGGTATCGGAATGTTTGCACAAGTTATCAATTTTAATATGGGAACAATGCGAACATTGATACTGCTTGGCCTAGTTATACTCGCTTCAATTTCAATCTACTTCTATATTGATTTTGGACCACTGTTTGAATTCATCATGACAGACTACACATTATTCATTCATATACTTGCAGGCGGATCACTAATCCTACTCGTCCTGTCATACTTCATGATGAGAAATGCGCCATTAGAACGTGGAGATCGTAAAATCGTTAAACCTTCAATTAAATAGTAAGATAAAATCCGTACATGTGGTCACGATCACATGTACGGATTTCTTTTATCGTAATTCTATTGTTAATATAAGCGATTTACCACTGACCTCACTAGTCATTTTTACTTGTTCTTCATCTGAAGTATCGATGACCGCTTCACCGGATAGATGGTTTTCATCTCTAAAGAAAAACTTCACTTTGTCGATACTAAAGAAATCGTGCTCTAGCATAGCGACCATACTATTAAGATGATCAAATTCTGAGTAATTCTCATATTCTAGTAGCTCTTTATTTCTTTCCTTAGTGAATTCTTCTAGTGATGCTCTATTAATGTGCATTTTCAATACTGACTCTGAAATTTCTAAGTCATCAAAATGTTTACGATCAATCGACAGTCTTTTTTCTCCCAGACCGACAATGTCATCAATATACGTAATTGTATGAATGCTTACATCTTCTAATTTTGAAGTATCTAATAGTTGTGTCATTTGAAATTCCTCACATGTTATTCAATAAATGATAGTTTGATTAAATCTTCTTCTATTTGTGTTCTTTTCTCTTCTAGGAATGGCGGCAAGTCTAAGTGATTACCTAGTGATTGATTTGCTTCATCATCTGTCATTCCAGGCCCATCTAAAGTTGCAATTTCAAACATGATGCCGTTTGATTCTCTGAAATACATACTCTTAAAAAAGTGTCTGTCAATGACACCAGTTGAGCGAAAGCCCCTCTTAGTTACCATCTCATGCCAGTACTTTAGTTCATCATCATTTTGAACGTTAATTGCTAGATGATGTACACTACCACGCCCAGGTTTTTCTCTTAGTCCATCTTTGTAAACAGTTAAAATTTCACCTTCATGATTACCATTTTTCGGCCTATAAAGGCGTTGGTTGTCACCACCTGCTACCTTTTCATAATCGAACAGTGCAATCAGTGTTTTTTCAAGCTTATCCAATCGTTTTGCCGTCAACTCAACAGTACCCATACTAATAATTTGATGTGCTACAGGGACTGCTGAGTCTGCCCAAGGAAGATAGTTCCCGTCGACTTGGTCTGCCACTTGAAGCACTAAATGTAAGCCATCTGGATCTACAAACGGTAAGCCTCTTTTACCAGCGTACTGTTTGATATCACCGTACTCTACCCCATATTCGTCAAAACGTTGTTGCCAGTAATTTAAAGCTGCTTCGTCTTTAACCAATAAGCCAATTCTAGTTATCGCATTGGTGCCTTTATGTGTCTGTCCGATATTAGGCATTTCAAAAAAGGTAAGTTCAGTACCTGGTGTGCCCTTCTTGTCGCCAAAAAATATATGATACATAGACGGATCATCTTGATTGACTGTTACTTTTAAACGTCTTAAACCGAGTACTTCATTATAAAATCGATTATTCTCTTCTGCATCTTTTGTCATCATTGAAATATGGTGATGCCCGAGTACTGAATTCATATAAATCCTCCTAGAATAAGTTGATTAAAACTACACCGACCAGCATAACGATTAAACCAAGCACTTGGATTGGAGCTGTTGGTGTTTTAACTGAACGGAACAATCCAAATTGTTGCACGAGTATACTGCCTGTAATTTGTCCAAATAGAACGAGTACGACAGTTGGACCAGTACCGATGATACCGACTAGTAAAATATTAATCGATACGTAGCAGGCACCAAATACACCACCTAACCAAACCCATATAGGTGCTTTCTCGGTAAATGGACGACTCACGGGCTTCAGGTTTTTATCGATAAAAATTACTAGCAGAAACAGAATAATTGTTCCTACTAAAAATGATAGGAATGCACCTGTTAACGGTGAATTTACTGCAACCCCGAGCTGGCCATTGACTGCCGCTTGAACAGCGAGCATGGCACCGCCAAATAAGCCAACCGCGCGCCACGGATTCTTATTAATATTGCTATTTGTATCTTTCGTTAATTTACGATTCATTAAGGTATCTCTCAGGACGACCGCAAATACCACGCCGACCAGTATAAAAATTACGCCAACAAATCGATTTAAACTGAATGGTAATATCGTAGACTCAAACCAACCAAAATGGTCAATCAACATGCTTGTAATAATCATTCCAATAATCGGCATCACTGCAGTTTCTATACTGCCGATCTTAGGGAAGATGATAATATTCCCTGTTAATGCAATCACACCACAAAGTCCGCCAAGCCATATCCACCAAGGGTGATTTGTTATAATCTCAAACGTAGGAAATAATGGTAAGCCCTGTGAGAGTACAACCAAAGCTAAGAGAATGGTTCCGACTAAAAATGACAACATAGAAGCTATGTAAGGAGAGAAAACGTAATTTCTCAGTTGTGAATTGACAGCGGACTGAAAGGACATTCCACTACCTATTACAATGCCTAATATTCCAATCATGTTCTCATCTCCTGTATTTTCCTTTATGGTATCACGATTTCAAAAAGAAATCCCTTTTGGAAACCAAAAGGGACAAATCGTCTTACTTATTATTTTGAAACTCATCTAGTAGCGCACGTACCTCATCTGTAGTTTCTGTACTCATCAGTTGATTTCTAAGTTCCCCTGCACCACGTATACCTTTAACGTAAATTTTAAAGAAACGACGGAGCGGCTTAAATAGTCTCGGCTCATCTTCTGAATACTTATCAAAAAGATCTAAGTGCAATCTTAATAGATCGAGCAGTTCTTCAGGGCTATGCTCTTTTGGCTCAACTTCAAAAGCGAATGGGTTTTGGAAAATACCTCGACCAATCATAACACCATCCACACCATACTTACTAACGAGTTCAAGCCCTGTCTTTCTATCTGGTATATCACCATTAATTGTAAGTAGTGTATTCGGCGCAACTTCATCACGAAGCGCTTTGATTTCACCAATTAATTCCCAGTGGGCATCTACTTTGCTCATTTCACGTCTCGTTCTTAAATGAATGGATAAGTTTGCAATATCTTGCTCTAGAACATGCCTTAACCAATCTCTCCACTCATCAATATCTGTATAACCAAGACGGGTTTTGACGCTGACTGGAATACCTCCAGCCTTAGCTTCTTGAATAATTTCAGCTGCGACTTCTGGTCTTAATATCAATCCAGAACCACGACCTTTTGTCGCTACATTCGGTACTGGACATCCCATATTAATATCGACACCTTTAAAGCCCATTTCAGCCATGCCGATACTCATTTCTCTAAAATGTTCAGGCTTATCGCCCCAAATATGTGCAACAATTGGTTGCTCATCTTCCGTAAAAGTCAATCTGCCTCTTACACTGTGTATGCCTTCAGGATGGCAAAAACTTTCCGTATTCGTAAACTCTGTAAAATAAACATCAGGTGCACTCGCTTTTGCAACGACGTGTCTAAAGACAACATCAGTGACATCTTCCATTGGTGCAAGCACAAAAAATGGACGCGGTAGCGTCTGCCAAAAATTTTCTTTCATATATGTCTGACCTTCTTATCTTTAAAATATCTCGTATAATCCATGATGAATATTACCACATAATACCTAATTAGACAAAGCAATGAAAACACCTGCAGATCGATATCTGCAGGTGTGATTTTGAGCCTACACTCCACCCAGTGATAAGAACACTGTAAATAGTAGAAGTGCTACGAGCACTATGGTTAAGAATAATAAATACCACTTATTCATACTTAGTCTCCTTTAACTAGCCATATATCAATTATACATGATAAGAAATCACTCCAGAGTAAATATGGAGTGATTTCGCTAATTAGTCATTATTTTCTTCTGTCTTCTTTGGTGCAGGTACAACAGCTTCAAGTGGTCTTGCTCTATAAACAAATAAAGCTAAGATAAATGCAACAATCGTAATAATAAAGATGACGAAATATACAAATTCTGTTCCTGCAACCATCGCATCAGTAATGGCTTGTGGTGAGGTTGGATCTTCCACACCATTTAAGTAACTCGCTTGTTTAGAGTTCAATAAACCAAGAAATACTGACACACCAATTGCACCGGATAATGGCTGTAAAGTAGACATTAGTGCAGTACCATGTGAATACATGTGTTTAGGCAACTGATTCAAACCGTTCGTTTCTGCAGGCATCATCATTGCTGAAACACTTAACATAATCAACATAAAGCCGACAATGATGACCCATTCTGGTGTATCTGCAGTCAGATTACTGTACATAAACATAACTGCTGCCAAGACAATGGTTGCTGGAACCATCATGACTTTCGGTCCTACCTTATCAAATAAGGCACCCATAAATGGACTCATTAAACCATTAAGAATACTACCAGGTAATAGTAAAAGTCCTGCTGCTGCTGCAGTCAAGCCCATTGGTCCCTGCATAAATACAGGTAGAATTAGCTCTGAAGCAAACATAACCATAATAATAATAATGAACATGATTACAGCATGGGCAAACATTGGAAACTTAAATACTCTTAAATCCATAAGCGGTTCATCAAGTTTAAATTGACGCATGGCAAAGAGTACAAGACTGATTACACCAATAATTATAGGAATGAATACAGATGCTGTCATAAATCCATTTGCACTTTCACCAGCATGACTGAATCCGTATATTGTACCTCCAAGACCAATTGTAGAGAAAACAATTGATAACCAGTCAATCTTAGGTTTTGTAATTTCAGTAACGTTCACTAGGAACTTCATTGCAAATAGAATCGAGAATATGGTAAATGGCACAACTAGGAAGAAGAGGAATCTCCAACCTAAATACTCGACGATTACACCTGAAAGCGTTGGTCCAATTGCAGGTGCAAACATTATGACAAGCCCTACAATCCCCATGATCTTACCTCTTTTGTGAGGTGGGTATAATAGTAAGAATACGTTAAACATAATTGGCATAATCAAACCTGTACCAACAGCTTGAATCATTCTACCGAATAGTAGGACACCAAATGTTGGTGCTGAACCTGCTACTATGGTACCGATTAAGAAAGTCACCATGGTACCGATAAATAACTGTCGTGTGGTAAACCAACCAATTAAGAGTGGCGATATTGGCATAACTATAGCCATCACCAACATAAATCCTGTCGCAATCCACTGAACTGTGGGTAGCGTAATATCAAATTCTTGCATTAAAGTCGTTAATGCAATATTTAGTAATGTTTCATTGAGTATCGCAAAAAATGCCCCGATGATTAAAGCAATCATAATAGGCTTGGTTTTAACATTCGGATTTTCTGAAAGAAACTCATACTTTACGTTTTCGGTCGTCATAATACACCTCGTATCTGTTTTTTTCTATAAACGTTTTGTCGACTAACAGCATAATTAGTGACCTAATTAAATATAAAGTATATAGTAACTATATAGGCAAGAGGTGATTTAATGAATTCAGAAATATATTTTTCAACTGGTGATTTCGCAAATCTTTGTAATGTTTCTAAGCAAACCTTATTTTATTATGACAAAATCAATCTTCTAGAACCGATCCATAAGGATCAAAACGGTTTCCGCTATTATTCAATTACACAGTGTGACACCATGTTCTTAATTGAATCGTTAAAAGAAATGGAAACACCACTAAAGGAAATTAAGATCTTTATAAATAATACAAACCCTGAGTCCATGATTGATTTATTTAAGAAAAAGTCTGAACAGATATCTAAGAAAATTGAAAACTTACAGTCCATCCAAAATTCAATAGAAAAGAAAATTACTCTAACCAAAGAAGCACAACAACAAGATTTCTCTGAGATTGTCGTACAAAACTCAGATATTGAATACCTATATGTGAGTCATCAACTAGTATACGATGATGAAGACTACAACAAAAAGGTAATTGCAGACTTTTACCATACAAGTATGGATACTTTGAATGAGAAATACGCAATTGGTGTTATCTTAAGAAAAGATGATTTTAATCTATCGACTGAAAATAATTTCAAGCATTTGTTCGTTAGAACAGAGTATACAAAAGAACTGCCCTTGGTTAAAAAAGATAAGTGTCAAGATGTGGTCGCTTATCATATAGGTGAGTACCGTAAAATGTATCAAACTTTCGATAAAATAAAAGCGTTTATAAATAATCATCAACTAGAGATTAAAGACAAGATATACTGCGAGCCTGTATATGATCGTATTGCAGTAAAAGATGCATCACAGTACGTGACAAAAATAACTGTCCCGGTTGAAGAGACAGAAGGGAGTATGTAATGAGTAAATCGACAAGTGTTGTAAAAACTGGTGTTGGATTCGGTACTGTATTAGCCGTCACAATTTCTTGGAGTTTACACCAATCTATACTATGGGCAATTATCCATGGCATCTTCTCATGGTTCTATGTTATTTACTATATAATTGTGAGGTAAGATTCTTATACAATAAAAAAAGCTATGCAGATTACCTAATGGTTCTGCATAGCTTTTGTTTATATGTTAATAATTAAACATGCATTTCAATTTCTGCATCTTCTTTAAGCGTCTCAACTAATTTTTGAGCAGCTTCACCTTCTTTTTGACTGACCAATTGTTCTTCTAGTTGAGGTTTCAGCTCATCAAATGAAGGCGGCTCTTCTTCAGTTTCCATCTGCTCTAACTGTTCGACTTGCTGATCATACAATTCTTTTAGTTCATCTTCTGAAGGTTCGATTTCTCCAGCTTCTTCAGCAATGAGTTTATCTACTCTGACTTGAAGTTGAATTTGTTCATCGACTTCTTCTTGATTCATACCTTGCTCTTCAAACATTGTGTAAAGTTCTTCTTGTGATTCAACACCAGCTTGTTCTGTGAGCTGATCTAGAAGTTCTGTCGTTTCTTCTTCTGATGCTTCAAGTTCTCTATTATCAGCTTCTTGAACGAGTAGCTCTTGTGAAACTAAGCCATCAGCCACTTGGGTTTTAAGATCATCCTGATTGACCTCTTCACCAGACATTTGAGACATCATTGCCATCTGCTGGAACTGAGCGTTATACGCTTCTTCGAACTCAGGTTTTTCGATTTGTGTACCGTTCACTTCTGCTACGACATCAGGTACATCTTCTAAATCTGGTTCAGGCATTTCTGCTTGTTCGCCTTCTCCGCCTTCACCTTGTGCTGACTCGCCTTCTGCTGACTGTTCTCCTTCAGCAGCTGCTCCACCAGATTCTTCTGACGAAGCTGTTTCTTCAGTAGCATTTTCTTCTTCTGCACTTGTATCTTCTGCACCTTCATCATTACTGCATGCAGAGACAACTAATAATGATCCTATTATTGTTAATCCCGATATCCATTTTTTCATATTTAAGATAACTCCTTTTAATAAAGTGTTAGAGGTCATTCTAACGTACACAAATTAAAAAATCATGTAAAAAGGGGTGTATATAAAAATAATTTCATCGATTTTGACTGTTTCGTGACCATAAATTTCTATGTAGAAATAAAAAAGCAGCAAACACGACAAGGTGTTTGCTGCTTCTATTATTCACTTACGCTTCTTTTTGCCAACGGAGTACAGGCTTACGAGAAGCTCTAGTTTCATCTAAGCGTTTAACTGAAGTTTTGTGTGGTGCTTCATGAATGATCTCTGGGTTATTCTCAGTTTCATCCGCAATTTGTAACATTGTGTCGATGAAGTGATCTAATGTTTCTTTAGATTCAGTTTCAGTCGGCTCAATCATTAATGCTTCAGCTACGATTAATGGGAAGTAAACTGTTGGCGGGTGAATATCAAAGTCCATTAGACGTTTAGCGATATCTAATGTTCTCACACCTTGTGCTTTTTGTTTATTTCCAGATAGTACGAATTCGTGTTTACAGTGTTGTGTAAATGGAAGTTCGTATTTATCTTGTAGGCTGCGCATAATGTAGTTCGCATTAAGAACTGCATACTCACTTGCTTTCTTAAGTCCTTCAGCACCAAGTGTACGGATATAAGTGTATGCACGTACGTTGATTCCAAAGTTACCGTAGAAGTTCTTAACCATACCGATTGAATCTGGACGGTTATAATCTAATTCATAGACGCCGTCGTTTTCAACAACTTGTGGTTTTGGTAAGAATTTTGCGAGCTCTTCTGTTACACCAATTGGACCTGAACCTGGTCCACCACCGCCGTGTGGGCCAGTGAATGTTTTGTGTAAGTTTAAGTGAACCGCGTCAAAGCCCATGTCGCCTGGACGAGTGTAACCCATGATCGCGTTTAGGTTCGCACCATCATAGTACATTTTACCGCCAGCTTCGTGGACGATTTCAGCCATTTCAACGATCTCAGTTTCAAATAACCCTAAAGTATTCGGGTTCGTTAACATTAGAGCTGCTGTGTTTTCGTTAACAACTTTTTTAAGGTCTTCTACGTCTACTAGACCTTTACTGTTAGACTTAACCTCTACTACTTTAAATCCAGCAACTGCTGCAGATGCAGGGTTTGTACCGTGTGCTGAGTCAGGAACAATAATTTCGTTTCTATGACCTTCACCATTTGCTTCATGGAATGCTTTAAACACCATTAGTGAAGTCCATTCACCTTGTGAACCTGCTGCAGGTTGTAAAGTGATTTCATGCATACCAGTGATTTCCTCAAGGTGAACTTGTAGATCGTACATTAACTCTAAAGCACCTTGGATTGTTTTAGTGTCTTGGTATGGGTGAATATGACTGAAACCAGGGTGTCTAACAACATCTTCGTTGATTACTGGGTTGTACTTCATCGTACATGATCCTAATGGATAAAAACCAGTGTGGATACCGAAGTTTCGGTTAGAAAGCCCAGTGTAGTGACGCATTAATTCTAATTCGTCTACCTCTGGAAGGTTAGCTGGCTCTTTACGAATATAAGCTTCACCAATTTCAGCTTTTAAATCAGTCTCAGGAACGTCAAGGCTTGGTAGGTGGTATCCTACTCGTCCTTCTTTACTGCGTTCAAAAATTAATGGAAAGTTTTCATTAGCCATTGTTAATTGCCCCCAATTCTTTAGCGAATGCATCGATTTCATCTTTAGAACGGATCTCAGTCGTTGCGATTAGCATGTGGTTCTCAAATTCTGGGTAGATACGTCCAAGATCAAAACCACCAACGATTCCTTTTTCGAATAATTGTTCATTAACTTCCTGAACAGGTTTGTTTAACTCAACAACAAATTCGTTAAAGAATGCACCGTCAAATGCTGCTTTAATACCTGCGTCTGCAAGTTGTTGTTTAGTGTAACGTGATTTTTGTAAGTTTAACTCTGACATTTCTTTCACACCATTCTTACCTAAAGCACTCATCGCTGCAGAACTTGCTACTGCGTTTAATGCTTGGTTAGAAGTGATGTTAGAAGTCGCTTTCTCACGTCTGATGTGCTGCTCACGTGTTTGTAAAGCAAGCACGAATCCACGTTGACCATCTTCGTCAACTGTTTCACCAACAAAACGGCCAGGTACTTTACGCATTAACTTTTCAGTTGTTGCGAAGTAACCACAGTGTGGCCCACCAAGTTGAGCAGGAATACCAAATACTTGAGTATCACCGACAACGATGTCTGCACCGAACTCTGCAGGTGGTGTAAGGTAACCTAAAGCTAATGGGTTACTTGAAACGATCATCATCGCTTTTGGTGATGATTTAACAATTTCATTTATTTTATCGAGAGGTTCAATTTGTCCTAAGAAGTTAGGATATTGTACGATAACACCTGCTGTGTCTTCATTCACTTCTTTTTCAAGTTGGTCAAGGTCCGTACGTCCATCTACAAGGTCAATTTCAACAATTTCAATGTTTTTACCTTTAGATGCTGTCTTAACTAATTCACGGTACTCAGGATGTAATGCTTTTGAAACAAGTAGACGGCTCTTCTTAGTTTGAACGTTAGCCAAATACATAGCTTCAACTACAGCTGTACCACCATCATATAATGAAGAGTTTACAATAGGCATTCCTGTAATTTCAGAAACCATTGTTTGGAACTCGAACATTGCCTGAAGTTCACCTTGGGTCATTTCCGGTTGGTATGGTGTGTAAGAAGTATAGAACTCCTGTCTAGAAATAACATGGTCTACGACTGATGGAATAAAATGGTCATAAACACCAGCACCAAGGAATGAAGTGTACTCTTGAAGGTTAGCATTTTTAGATGCCATGGCGTTCAATTCTTTCTTCAGCTCGTACTCATTCTTAGGTTCTTTCAGGTCTAGCTCTCTCTTCAGTCTAACTTTTTCTGGAATATCAGAAAAAAGTTCGTCTGTGGATTTTACACCGATTTTTTCTAACATCTGTGCTTTATCAGCTTCTGTAGCTGGTAAAAAACGAAAATCCATTACATTTTCCTCCCTATTCTTCCTGTATAATAATATTATTATTATTGTATCTAGTCTGGAGTTCGCTCCAGAAGTAGAATTTACTCATGGAGACGCTACTATTTAGAGCGCTTTCAGAAAATGATTAGTTTCTGAATATTTATCCATACATTCATTATTATAACGATAAGTCACAGATATTAAAAGTATTTGTTATTATACTTTTGTACATTTTGCACAAATAATTATGTTACATTGTGAACCCTTTGTAGTCAGAACATATATAGTCCATTATAATAATATGAATTAACTTCTTATAGAAAGAGAGCATCACTTTATGCAACCTATACTACATGGATTTTTACTTGCACTAGGATTAATTTTACCGCTCGGCGCACAAAACGTTTTCGTCTTTAATCAAGGCGCAAATCATAAGAAACTCACTGGCGCATTACCTGTCGTTATAACAGCAGGTCTAGCGGATACCTTCCTTATATTAATGGCAGTACTCGGCGTTTCATTAATCTTGATATCCTTACCTGCCCTACAATTAGTTATCTATATAATCGGTTTTGTCTTTCTCATATATATGGCCTGGTCACTTTGGCATGAAAAGCCAACTCATCTAGAAGAACAGCAATCGATGAGTGGTAAGAAACAAGTCGGTTTCGCACTATCTGTTTCCTTATTAAATCCGCATGCCATCATGGATACTATCGGCGTCATTGGTACAAGTGCCACAGTCTATGACGGTGGGGATAAAGTTGTCTTCACCGCTTCAACCATTATTGTGTCATGGCTCTGGTTTATCTTGTTATCTATAGTCGGACGGGTTGTTGGGAATATTGACAAAACAGGGAAGTACATATTAATACTAAATAAATTCTCAAGTATTATTGTCTTAATCGTCAGCTTGGTTATTCTGAAAAACATTATTGAGTTGATCTTTTAGGTTATGGTAGGTTGCGCGAAGTCGTTTATATTTCGAAGCGGAGACCCGCCATTTCATCCGCTTCGTTTTTACTTCGAAGCGGACCCTCACCATTACATCAGCTTCGTTTTATTTTCGAAGCGGAGCTACACCATTACATCCGCTTCGTTTTATCTTAGAAGCGGAGCCCCGCCATTTCATCCGCTTCGTTTTTACTTCGAAGCGGACCCTCACCATTACATCAGATTCGTTTTATCTTCGAAGCGGAGACCCGCCATTTCATCCGCTTCGTTTTTACTTCGAAGCGGACCCTCACCATTACATCAGCTTCGTTTTACTTTCGAAGCGGAGCCTCACCATTACATCAGCTTCGTTTTATCTTCGAAGCGGAGCTTCACCCATTCATCCGCTTCGTTTTTATTTCAAAGCGGACCTACACCATTAAATCAGCTCCTTTTAATAAAAAGACAGATTACCATAACAAGTAACCTGCCTCTTTTAATCTACGCAGTAAATTTATCTTTAATTTTATCGATACTCTCTTGAGCAATATCCTTACTAAGTAAATAATTCTCAATCGATTGATAATTATCCATAATATGATTGTAAGCCTTTAAAATATAGTCTCTATTAGAATACAAATAAGATTCGGGGATTCTCGCTGGTAATCCTTTAATATTCTGGAAAGACTCTAAGTTTGTATACGTCACTTCATAATTCGACACAATGTCTTTTTTACTCACACCCACAAGCCCTAGCAATAACATTGCAATAATACCTGTTCGGTCTTTACCTGCCATACAATGGAAGATCAAACCACCTTCAGAATTCGCAATCACATCAAATACTTCCTTAATGGTTTTGGATTCTTCTAAAACTGACACATAGAATTCACCCATCGTTTCTGCCACATCTGCATTTAGTTCAGAAACAGGCTGAACGGCTAAGGGGATATTATGATAATCACAAAAGTCTTCAGTACTTAAAGGATTACGATGAATAGAAGTTTCATCATCGCCCCTTAAATCGATTACAGTCTTCACACCATAATCTTTTAGAAACTCGATCTCTTCAGCATTGATGTTTGCCATATTATCCGATCGTAGAAATGTGTGCCACTTTGTTTGACTACCATTCCCTGTTTCATAACCACCTAGCTCGCGGCAATTTTCCAAGTTTGTTAAAGGTAAACGCACCCAGTTCAATTGTGCTTTGTTATTCATTAGTAACCTCCACAATAATTTTAATCATAAAGATCATTTTACCAATGGAATGTTAAGGTCTATCGATTATTTAGTAAATATGTGTTTACTTTAGTGCTTTTCATTTTTAAAATAATACCTGAAATGATTCATTGGAGGTTTCGTGAATGGGAGATAGAATTTTTCGTCTACTTATATTATTTATTGATGTATTCTTTTTTCTTTTTACATAACTATCATGGCAGAATTTGTAGGGGTTGACTACATGGCTTTCCCATACGTCATCTTAACGATATATTTCATTGTCGCAACCTTAACACACCCATTTAATGGTCTAGAAACTGAAGACAAATTTTCACAAACTAAGATACCTAATTCTAAATTCACACTAATTTCCGCCTATATTTTAGCACCTATTATATACATCTATAGCCTTATAAAAAATAAAGATTCAGAGTGACATCACTCTGAATCTTTTAACCTCACTTGGTAAAAACACACAGCAATCAAGTCCTTTTTATAATTAAAACATCTCTATTCAATCATGCATTATTTTTTATTGCAAACTTTTTACCGTCGACTGACAAGTCACATCCATAGGTATGAGGTTTGGAAAATTGTTTTAGTAAGCAATGCCTACACGTTTTTTTATAAACTCTCTACTATTAATTTGGTTAAATGCAAATTCTGCTGTATCCGAAACTGAAATTTTTACTCCACCGTTCGGTAAAAAGCCACTTTCTATTCTATATTTACCTACGCTTTCTTCATCAGGTAAATATGTAGGACAAACAATCGTCCAGTCCAAGTTAGAATTTCTAAGCACGTCAAAGACTTTATTGTGTTCCTCAGCAGCACGTGTTGACTTCTGCCTTGACTCGCTTGATTGATAACGTAGTATCTCAGGATTTACTCTACTTTGTAAAATCCCCGCCGTGCCTATGGTAATAATGCGTTTTACATCGTTTCTTTCCATAGATTCTATAATATACGGAATACTTTTTGATAGTGTAGTTCCACCATCGGTATTGAGTGCACTAATAACCACATCAATGTCTTCCATTACGTTTATGACATCCTCTTTATTTAATACATCGCCTGCAATAATTGTTAAATTTCTATGATTTATTTGTAGCTTTTCTGGACTACGGACTAGTGTAGTCACATGATGCTGATCACGAAGTGCATGTTTAACTATTTTACACCCAACTCGTCCCGTGCCACCTAAAACTAATATATTCATTAAATTCACTCCTCTGCTTTCATTATATTTAGATATACATGTATGAACAAAAGGTTCAGAGTGATTTACTCTGAACCTTTTGTTCTTGTATCTATTCTACTGTAACTGATTTAGCGAGGTTACGTGGTTTATCGACATCATTACCTCTGTGAAGTGCTGCATAGTACGAAATTAACTGATAAACTACTACAGATACTAATGGTGTCAGCATTTCATGAACGTGAGGGATAACATAAGTGTCACCTTCTTGTTCTAGTCCTTCCATGGCAATCATACAAACATTGGCACCACGTGCTGCAACTTCTTGTGCATTACCGCGGATGTTTAGGTTTACATTCTCTTGTGTTGCCAGTGAAAAGACTGGTGTACCGTCTTCAATCAATGCGATTGTACCATGTTTCAATTCTCCACCAGCAAAGCCTTCTGCTTGAATATAGGAGATTTCTTTAAGTTTTAAGGCGCCTTCTAAGCCGACATAATAATCCATTGTTCTTCCGATAAAGAACGCATTTCTAGTCGTTTCTAAGAAGTCTTTAACAATGCCTTCAATTGTTGATGCATCATCGATTACTGAAGTAATCGCTGTCGTCACTTTACCAAGCTCTGACATCAAGTTTAAGTCGCTCTTTCTACCAAGTTCTCTTGCTGTCACAGCTGCAACAATTGAAAGTACTGCTATTTGTGCAACATAAGCTTTAGTAGATGCTACAGCAATCTCTGGACCTGCATGTAAGATTAAAGTCTGGTCCGCTTCACGTGAAAGTGTTGATCCAGGTACATTCGTAATCGTAAGAGCCTGATAACCTTTTTCTTTAATATCCACTAATACTGCACGACTGTCGGCAGTTTCACCTGACTGTGATATAAAGATGAATAGTGGATTTTCTGAAAGTAATGGTGTGTTATACACAAACTCAGATGCAACATGTACTTCGGTTGGTACACCTGCCCATTTCTCGATATATTCTTTACCAATTAAACCAGCATGGTAACTCGTTCCAGCAGCGATAATATATAAGCGATCTGCATCATTTAGCTGTTTGATGATGGCATCATCAATTTTCAAGTTCCCATTTTCATCTTGGTATTCTTTAATAATTTTACGCATGACTTGAGGCTGTTCATTAATTTCCTTAATCATGTAATGTGGGTAAGTGCCAAGTTCAGCATCACTTGCATCAATCTCGGTAATATAAGATTCACGTTCGATTACTGTACCTTCAAGATCATGAATAATCATTTGATCTTTCATGATTTGAATCACTTCACCATCCATTAATTCAACAAATTCATTTGTTAATCTAAGCATCGCCATCGCATCAGAAGTGATAACGTTAAACCCGTCACCCTTTCCTAATAGTAATGGTGATTTATTTTTTGCTGCATAGATTGTATTATCATCCTCATTGTCTAATAGCCCTAATGCATATGAACCATGTAACAATGATAAAGTTTTCTTGAATGCTTCTAAAGTAGATGAACCTTCCGCTGCAAATTTAGCAATCAACTGCACGATGATCTCTGTATCAGTCTCAGACACTAATTCTACATCTGATAAGTAGTCTTCTCTTAACTGTACATAGTTCTCAATAACACCGTTATGAACAAGTGTAAAACGCCCATCGTTACTCTGGTGAGGATGAGAATTGACGACACTTGGCTCCCCATGAGTTGCCCAGCGTGTATGTCCAATCCCCACTTGACCAGAAAAATCTGCGTCAACTTGTTTTCTAAGGTCAGCAATACGGCCTTTTTCTTTAAATACTTTAGTCTCAGAGTCACCTTTAACTGCGATACCCGCTGAGTCATAACCACGGTATTCTAGCTTCTCTAGACCGTGTAATAGAATTTCCTTAACATCATTTGTTCCTATATATCCAACAATTCCACACATAAAAATACTCCTAGTCTTAATTAATGTTTTGTGGAATATCTGCTCTGTCAGATCGATCACTCGATAGTTTTAACAGATAAACTTACGAATACTTTAGTATCCGGGACAGCATCCGCCGAATGTTCGATAACTGTCCTCCTCGTCAGCAGTTAATACTGCTCTGGCGCTATTCCGATTTAAATAAAGTTTCCCTCCTTTTTACTGTCAGAATAAAAGTGTAAATTATATGGCGAAATATTACAAGATTTTTTTACCTATTTATACCATATATATTATTGTTCAATAATTTCCTTAACTCTACCAACAATACCGCCTTCTAATCTCACTTTTATACCATGCGGATGGTTTCTCGAATTTGTTAAATGTTTTTCAACGATGCCCTCTGTCAATTCTCCTGTACGCTGATGATGCTTTTGCACGACTTTGACATGACTACCTACTTTAATATTCGCTCGATTTCTATGATCCATCATTACGACTCCTTTAAGTTAAATTCATTTAACAATGTTATGTTTCTGTTTATAAAAAGTTATTTTTATATCTAGTTTAATGATATAATACCTTTATAGGAGGCACATATCATGAAGGGAAAAACTCATGTGATCGGCGGTGTCACTCTTGGTTTAACCGTGGTCCATCTCACAGATCTGGATCCAGTCGTTGTTCTAGCAAGTAGCTTAGTTGGATCACTCATTCCAGATATTTGTCATAGTGGAAGCAAAATTGGAAAGCGGATGCCAATCTTATCAAGAATAATCAACTTTGTTTTTGGACACCGCTCTTTTACTCATAGTATAGTATTTTGTTTAGTCATTCTGTTTCTAGCAGACTTTTTATTTAGCAACACAGCTATAAAGACTGGGCTTCTTTCAGGTATCATCAGTCATTACATATTAGATATGGCTACAAAAAGTGGGATCCAATTGTTCTTCCCCTTAAACTTCAAAGTTCGATTTCCATTAACCACCCGCACAGGAAGTTTTGTAGAGAACATTATCTTCTCTATACTATCTTTAATCTCTCTCTATTTAGGATTTCAAGTGCTAAGTACAAACTTTTCATCTTTCATTAATAATCTTACACCTTAAATTTTACATAAAAGTGGTCCGGACATTCATTCCGGACCACTTATCATTTATGTTTATTTATCTAAACCCATTTCAGCTTCTACAACTTTTGCAATTGTTTCACTATACTCTGTAGCTAATTCTTCAGTTTCTGCTTCCACCATTACACGTACTAATGGCTCTGTTCCTGATGCACGAACAAGAATACGGCCGTTACCGTTCATCTTATCTTCAACATCTGACATGACAGCTTTAACCGCTTCATTATCTGTTACATGGTGCTTGTCTGTTACACGAACGTTAACAAGCTCTTGAGGGAATGTCTCAACCTGAGCTGCAAGTTCACTTAACTTCTTACCAGAGTCTTTAATAATTGCAGCAAGATGAATACCTGTTAATAGTCCGTCACCCGTTGTGTTATAGTTCATCATCACGATATGTCCTGACTGCTCTCCACCAAGAGAATAGCCACCTTCACGCATCTCAGCAACAACATATCTGTCTCCGACTTTTGTCTTATCAGATTTCATGCCATGTGCTTCTAATGCTTTATAGAAACCAAGGTTACTCATTACCGTTGATACGACTGTATCGTCTTTGAGTTCACCTTTTTCTTTTAGTGATTGAGCTAAGATGAACATAATCTTATCCCCATCAACGATATCTCCATTTTCATCTACAGCAATTATTCTATCGCCATCACCATCAAAGGCTAGACCGAAATCACATTCTTCATTTTTCACTAATTCTTGTAATCTCTCAGGATGTGTCGAACCTACATTTGCATTGATATTGGTACCATCTGGGTTTGAACCGACTGTTGCTGTCTCCGCTTCTAAGTCACCAAATAAGTATGGGCCTAGGTGATAAGTCGAACCATGTGCACCATCAATACCGATTTTCAGGCCATCAAAGTCTGTGTTAATTGTTGATTTAAGGTATGAAAGGTATTTTTGACCGCCTTCAAAATAGTCAGAGATTGTACCCACATTAACACCAGTTGGTCTTGGAAGATTATCACCTTCACTATCGATTAATGCTTCAATCTCATTTTCTTGTTCATCTGTTAACTTAAATCCATCTGGACCGAAGAATTTAATGCCGTTATCCTCAACTGGATTATGTGATGCAGAGATCATTACTCCAGCGTTCGCTTCCATATCTTTAGTTAAGTAAGCCACACCAGGAGTTGTAATGACACCGAGTCGCATCACTTCAGCACCGATTGATAATAGGCCAGCAATCAAGGCAGATTCAAGCATCTCACCAGAAATACGTGTATCTCTTCCTACGAGTACACGAGGGTGTTCTTGGCCTTCTCCAAGTAAAGTGTAACCGCCGTAACGGCCTAATTTAAAAGCAAATTCTGGCGTTAATCCTTCATTAGCAATACCTCTTACACCATCAGTTCCAAAATACTTTCCCATAATAGTCTCCTTTTTGTAAGTCCATGTTAATCATTTTCAATAGTGACATCTGCTTCCAGCACTGCCGGTTCACTCTTTGTCACATTTTCTGGTAATTCTATTCTAACATCTTTTGTACCCGACGATGACATTCCCTCAACATCAACCTCAGCTGTTAGTGAGTTGATAGAGTCCAAGGTTTCCTTATCACCGAATATTTCTATTGTATCATGGTTTAATTCTACATCAGATACCGTATGTCCGCTATATGGTTCACCAACCGTTTCTTGATACACAGGTACACTTTTAGAGAGTTCTTCAACTTCAATTTCCACTCTTACAGTTTCTGGTTCGATGACGACATCTAACTTATTGTACTGAGCATCAAAAGCACTCACCTCTGCCTCTTCTACTCTCTCCTCAGTAATACTAGAAGTGTCTGACATCATGGCACGTACATATTGTATACGATTCATCGTGCTTTCTCCACCACTCACTGTCACTGTGGAAGGTTCTACATTGACTGAATCCAGTTGATAACTAGAACCCACCCTGCCGTCACTCACTTCTGCTTGAACTTCAAAAGTTTGTGATACTAGGTTTTGTATTGTAACATTTGTCGTTTCAGGCTGTACAGTTGCATTGACATTCTCAGGTAGGCCGTTTACTGTGAAGAACACTTCGTGCTCTCCTGGCTCTCTATTTCTAAGGTCTAAGGTCACTTCAAAGTTTCTCGTCGCCTGTAATCTTTTCACATTTGAACTCGAACCTGATAATTCAACTGTAACCTCTTGTGGGACACCAGAAACATAATATTCTTCTTCATCATAAAGTAATTCAACTGGTACGGATTCAACAAATTCGGCATCTTCATTTGTATTTTCGTCATCACCAAATATGTTTGCCTCATCGAAGATGTTATTTGCATTAAAGAACATCAAGATTGCTAATAAAAGTGCAACAATACTTACTCCAACCTTACTTTCTAGCAAATATACCGCCCCCTTCCTTAGATGAAGCAGCGACTAACCACTGTTCATGGAGTAGTTTTTCAAGTGTATCCATGTCAAGTTCTTTGGTCATTTTACTGTCGTATGTAACAGACACATTCCCTGTCTCTTCAGATACGATAATCGTAAAAGCATCGGTCACTTCCGATATTCCTACAGCAGCTCTATGTCGTGTCCCTAAGTCTTTTGCGATCTTATTGCTTTCAGAAAGCGGTAAATAACTACCTGCAGTAGCGATTTTATCACCTTGAATAATCATTGCACCATCATGTAACGGTGTATTCGGTATAAAAATGTTAATAAGAAGTTGTGAGGAAATCTCTGAGTTTAATGGCACACCTGTTTCGATGTAGTCCTTTAACCCCGTTTCTTTTTCCATCACTATTAAAGCTCCAATCCGCCTTTTAGCCATATACCTTACAGCGGTGAGCATATCTTGTACAAGACGTTCCTTAACTGCAGCTTCGTTTTGTCCATTGGATCTAAATAGACTTCCACGCCCGAGTTGTTCTAGGGCTCTTCTTAGTTCAGGTTGGAAGATAACGATTACTGCTAAGAAACCCCATTGTAAAACCATATCAAACAACTGAGTTGTCGTTGTTAGATCGAAAAAATTACTAATTGCCCGCCCAATTATTATGAAAAATATCCCTTTGATTAGCTGAACGGCTTTTGTTCCTTTGATGACGGTAAGTATTAAGTAAAATACATACCAAACGATAAGCACATCGATAATACTTGTAATTACAAAGGAAGTAGAGATATTTTCAAAAAAGTTGGCTGTGTCCATAATGATTATCCTTTCTATTATGTTATAAGCCACCTAATCTCTCTGTTAACTCGCGATATACTACTGTTATTTCAGGTATGACTGAAGTATCTAACTCATTGTTAACTAATTGTTTAAATAAGGCATCTGCTTCTTTAACCTTATCCATTTTGAAATAACAATAGGCTTTTAAAACTAATAGTACTTCATCATCTGTTGTAGTCAGTATTTCTAGTGCATCATTATAACGCTCAATCTTAACCAAACAGAGCACTTTTAGCTGTTCAATTTCCAAGTCTTTATAGTGGATACCTAGTCTTGTAGAAATCAGTTCTATATCTGTAATGATTCTGTGTGCAGTGTAATACTGTTTAAATATAATATAACATTTTACAAGTGCATAGCGTAATTTTAAATCTGAAATATTTAATTCATCAAACTTCGTTAACATGTATAAAGCATCCTCTAAAATATCGATTGCTTGATCTGTTAACTTATCAATCACCAGTAAATCCGCCTTCAATAAGACTGCGTTAATATAATGTTGATTCACAGCCACAGTAGATAGTTGTTTCAATGCCTTATCTATATTCGTACGTGTACGTTTACTATCACCGAGATGACGGTAATACTGAGCATATATCAGATGAATTCGACCACTATCTGGCATAGGAATATCTTCAATCTGTTCATATTCTTTATCGATAAAATATTTCACAGATTCAAAGTCTCCATGTTCAACCTTCAATTCATAGTGACCTATTTCTCTAAGTATTTCGAAATTATTATATTTAAAATGAGATACTTCAGTCATGAAATCATTTACAGTACAATTCAAACGCTTGCTTAACTTAACCAATACATTTGTTGATGGTTGAACAGTACCTTTTTCAATCAAACTTAAATATGTGCGGGAGATGATTCCCTCAGCGAGCTCTTCTTGCGTCAGATTATTATTGTTTCGTATTTCTTTGATTCTTTGACCTATCATACTCATCCCCCTAGTACTTAACATTTTAATAATACCAAATCCAATTTTATGTAACAAACAATCATATAAATGAAATCTTGATTAATTGACGGGGTTTACTTTTTACATGATAATAAAAGAAAACATTGGAGGATACAATGAAGAATTTGCTCGTTATAAAAGACCTAGAGCAGCTCAAGTCAATTAGCGATCCGTTTAGAATGAAACTCCTTGCCATGATGTCAGAAGAAGCAAAAACTGGTCAGATGCTTGCAGACGAACTTGAATTGCCACGAGCTAAAGTCCACTATCACCTCAGCCAATTGTTAAAACACGGTATTATAACCATCTCACATACAGCAGAAAAGAAAAGCATTTTACAAAAGTTTTACATTCCTAGTGCAAAACATATTATTGCAGATATGAATATACTCAATTATAAACCATTATCCGAACATTCGGACCCGCACGTCTATCAATTAAAATTAAATGATTACTCCTTTAATGCCCTGAAGGAGTATCTTAAAAACCTAAATAATGAAGAAAACGACACCGATACTTCTTCTTATCTCATTAATATCGTAAAAACAGAAGATAAACTGATTTAGTAATATATAACAAGAAGCTATGGAAATCCGTCTTCCATAGCTTCTTTACTACCTATAATAACCTTTTCCCGAATATAAACGATGCGATTTCTACAGCTTTTTTAGCAGTATTATTTCCCTTATCAAGAAGGGGATTAACTTCCACTAAGTCACAAGAAACTAGACGATCAGATGCACTTAGTATTGTTAATGCCTCGAGTAATTCAGCTAGAAAAAGTCCCCCATTGACCTTCGTACCTGTCCCTTCTATTTCCAAAGGATCTAAACTATCTACATCTAATGATAGATGAATGGCATCACAATGCTCTAAGGAATCTAAAGCTTTTTTTATGACAACAGTCAAACGCTCGGTTCTCACATCTGACATAGTGTGACATTTAATATTTTTTTCTTTAATGTAAGCCTGCTCGCCAGAGTCTAAGTCTCTCGCTCCTATAAAGACAATATTTTCATGTTTTAACTTTGGACCACTTTTATGTACATCAACCAGCTGTTCATGCCCCTCACCTAATAAGACACCTACAGGCATACCGTGTATATTACCACTTGGTGACGTTACGCTACTATTGATATCCCCATGCGCATCAATCCAAATTACCCCTAAGTTATCATAATGATGACTAATGCCACTAATTGAACCAATAGATAAGCTATGGTCGCCTCCAATTATAAGTGGGAACTGCTTATTACTTACACTCTCATCTACCACAGAGGCAAGTACTTGACTATAATCTAATACTTCACTCAGATTGATTAAGCCATTTTTATCTTTTTCATTACCGTTCTCTTTCCATACCCCATATTGTCCAACAACATTCCCCTTATCGGTTACTTCATGGCCGAGCTCAGTCAATCTCTCTATTAAATGTTCAAAACGTAAAGCATCTGGACCTAAAGCAACACCTGGTCTTGGTTGTCCAAATGATGTTGGCGCACCGATCAAATCAATATTTACCACTACAACTCCTCCATATCTAAACCCCTTTGTTATACAAATATACTAAAGAAAGCGCTTTTATACAAGTACTTATAAATATTAAATTTGAACTAAATTTATGTATAAATAAGACACTTGCAAAAGCAAGTGTCCAAGA